>NZ_JALXPM010000062.1:0-13278 GCF_025147615.1 Brevibacterium luteolum
GCACAGGTGCCCGCCGCAGCAGCGGCGATGAAGGACACCGGGTCCTCAGACAGACCCCGTCCCATCGTCGACAGCCGCACGGGCACCTGCTGCAATTCACCCAGCAGACCCCGCGGGTCGACCCACTCGATGTCATGGCGAGCAAGCTCGGGCAGCTGGGAATCGACCGTGTCGATGACCGCACGCGGATCGGCACCATCAGCGCCGATCGCCGCCGTCACCTCCTCGTCGCTCAGCTGTGTGAGATCCGGCAGCGGGACGAGGCAGCCGGGGTTGGCCGTCATTCCGACAGCGGTGAGTGTGTGATGGGAGATGCCGTAGTGGCGGCCGCGGGCGTCCGCATTCGACATGCGCGCCACGGCGATCGGCAGCCCGCCGAGGAACGCTGCGGCATTGAGATGATCGGCGACCATCATGCCGGTGAACCCGTACGGGGTGCCGGTGCCGAGGTTGCCCGGGCCCTGGGAGACGATGACGACATCGGCGCGGGCCACCTCGGCGGCGGCCAGCAGCGCCGAATGGATCGTCACCGCCTCATAGTCCCCGCCGTAGGCCTGCCCGACTGAGATCGTGGCAGCCAGCCAGCCGCGCTCACGCAGCTCAGCGACCGAGCGGGAGAACGACAGCGGCAGGGCAGCCCCGTCGGTCATGACATAGGCGACCCGCGCCTCGGGCGCGGTGGCCTGGATGCCGGCGAGGATCGCTGGCAGCGCCGAGTGCAGATCGGCGACGATGACCGGCAGGCCGGAAAGCGAGGCGGTGTCGCGGATCGTGGTGTGGTGCTCGGATTCCTGGTCGTCGACGCCAAGCACCATCGTCTGCAGCGGCGTGTAGCGGTCCTTGACCATGTGGCCTGGCTGCGGCGGGGGATCGGCCGGCAGGTTCTCCGGCAGGGCGACGATGAGCCCGAAACCGCCGGTGCCCAGCCTGCGGGCCAGCGCCGAGACGTTGACGAGCACCCGGTCACCGGCCGCCGGTATGCCAACGATGTCGGTGTAGGCGATTGCGCTGATGACCTGGTCGCCGTCCTCGAGGCCGGGCAGCGGTGCGGTGAGTTCGACACGGGTCTGGTGGACGCCCGGCCAGGTCTTGGTGACCTCGCAGACGGTTCCTTCACGCCAATGGATCATGTGCTTAACCGTACCGGGCAAACGTAGTAGCTTAGAAGCGTGAACCAGATACGCCAGGCCACCGAGCGGCTGCTCAACCTGCTCATCGCCCTGCGTGCCGCCTCCGGCTGGGTCGATCGCGACACGCTGCGGCGCAAGATCAGCGGCTATCACGACCTGAGCGACGAGGCCTTCGACCGGATGTTCTCCCGCGACAAGGACGCGCTGCGCGAGCTGGGGATCGAGATCTCGACGACGAACTGGACCGACATCGGCTCGACCGACACCGTCTACGGCTACCGGATCACCAACGAGGACTACGAGCTGCCGGCCATCGACTTCACCCCTGCCGAAGCCGCTGCGCTGTCGGTCGCTGCCGACTGGTGGCGCTCCTCACCGGCGGCCGGGCAGGCCGAACGCGCCCGCTACAAGCTCACCGGCCTCGGCACCGAGCTCAGTCAGCCGGCCACCGGCCCCGAGGCGTCGGTCACCCCGTCCCCGGAGTTCTGGCCCGGGGATGTCGCCACCGCCATCAGCGTCACAAGCGAACGCCTGCCGGTGCGCTTCTCCTACCGCAAGACCAGCGGCGAGACCGCCACTCGCACCCTGGAGCCCTATGCGCTGCTGACCCGCGGCAACCGCGTCTACCTCATGGGCCGCGATGTCGACCGGAAGGCAGTGCGCACCTTCCGGCTCTCACGCATCATGGGCCGGATCCGCAAGGCCCCCAGGCGCACTGCCGGGGACTACGAGATCCCAGCCGGCTTCGACGCCGCCGCCCACTTCGACCCCGGCCCGGAGGCCGGCACCCGCAGGCAGGCGGTCATCGCGATCGCCCCGGGCCGGGCCGAACCGCTGCGCCGCGAAGGCACCCACACCGGCACCACCGCCCGCGGCTGGGACACCTTCAGCCTGGAGTACGAAGACGAGGAGCTGTGCGCGACGACACTGGCCGAGTTCGGCCCCAGCGTGCGGGTCATGAGCCCGCGCGAGCTCGCCGCAGCCCACCGCGTGCATGTGCAGGCGACGATCTCGGCACTCACCGGAATGGTCTCCGGTGAGTCCGGCCCGGGTTCGCCCGCCGGCGCAGGGGAGGAGGATGACAATGGCGCAGACGACACCTGACCGGCTCAGCAGGCTGCTCGGCCTGGTCCCGTACCTGACGGCGAATCCGGGTGCTGAGCTTCATGAGGTGGCCGAGGCATTCGGCTGCACTCGCGAGGAGCTCATCGACGACCTGGAGCTGCTCTTCGTCTCCGGCCGGCCCGGGCACATGCCCGATGACCTCATCGAAGCCAGCTGGGAGGACGACCGCATCTACGTCTCCAACGCCGAGGAGGTCTCCGTCCCGGTGCGCCTCTCACGCGCCGAAGCCGGCACCCTGACACTGGCACTCGAGACGATCCTCGCCCTCGATCCGCCCGATGCCGAGGCGGTGGAGAGCGCGAAGGACAAGCTCGCAGCCGCAGCCAGCCTGGGGGAGTCCGGGCAGCGCTTCGACATCGTGCTCCCACCGGTCGACCCGCAGGTCAAACGCGTCGTCGAGGACGCCCTGGCCAGCGGCGACGACCTGCAGCTGTCCTACTATGTGCCCAGCCGCGATGAACTCACCGAACGGGTCGTCGACCCGTTGACGCTGAGGCTGTCGGGCCGCTGGTACCTCGAAGCCCACTGCCACACCGCCGGCGGGCTGCGCAGCTTCGCCCTCGACAACATCCGCCGCATCCGCCCGGTGCCCGCCCAGGAGCACGCGTCTCCGGCAGACCCTGCCGATGCCACCGCCCCCGAGGCGGAGGGAACCTCGCGCACACAGCCGGCCGGCGCCTCGGGCACGGTGACGATGTCGCTCACGAGCACCGGTGCCCGCTTGGTGGAGGACTTGCCGGTCCAGACACGGTATGACACTCATGGTCCAGGCACGGTGACGATCACCCTGCCGGTCTACGACCAGGCTTGGCTGGTGCGCTGGCTGCTCGCCCACGGCAGGCATGTCATCGCCCTCGACCCGGTCGATGCCGCCTATGAGGCGCTGCGGCAGTCGGAGGCCGCGTACGAGGAGATCAGCTCGCCGCCGCACCGCGCTGCCGGGTAGTGCACAATCCGGCGGTGTGAAGCACCCGGCCGGAAGGACTACAATTGAGGCAGTCATTGCAAAGGAGACTCCATGCGCCCGACCCCTGTTCACTTTCTCATCCTCGTGCTTGTCATCATCGTCATCTTCGGTGCTGCCAAGCTGCCGATGGTGGCCAAGAACCTCGGCAAGTCGATGAAGGTGTTCAAATCCGAGGTCAAGGACCTCCGCGACGATGACAGCGCCGATGACGAGGCCAAGGAGATCACTGACGCGCAGCGCCGCGCCGACACCGGTGGCTCCCACCGGGCCGAGAGGACTGCAGAGGAGCGCATCGGCGAACCCCGCACCGAAGGTGAGCCGCGGCACGACGACCGCCTCTGAGGCCGTCGGTGGCGAAACTTCCCAGACGTCTGCCCCGACGTCAGAACCCCGAGAAGCGGATGTCCCTGGGCGGGCATCTCCTCGAGCTCCGCAATCGGGTCATCATCTGCCTCATCGGTCTGCTGATCGGCGGGATCGTCGGCTGGATCCTCTACGACCCGGTCCTCGACATCCTGCAGACCCCGATCCGGCAGGTCGCCGAACAGGACGGCCGTGACGCGACCCTGAACTTCGCTGGCGTCGCCTCCCCGTTCGATCTCAAGATCAAGGTCTCGCTGTTCCTCGGCATCATCCTCACCACCCCGCTGTGGCTCTACCAGCTGTGGGCGTTCATCATGCCCGGGCTGACGAAGAAGGAGAAGCTCTACGCACTCGGCTTCCTCGCCGCAGCCGTCCCGCTGTTCTTCGCAGGCGCAGCCCTGGCGTTCTTCGCCCTGCCCAATGCGGTGCGCGCACTCATGACGTTCACGCCGATGGGCGCGTCGAACTTCGTGCCCGCGCAGGATTACTTCTCCTTCGTCATGCTCATCATCGTCGTCTTCGGCATCGCCTTCGTGCTGCCGGTGCTCATGGTCGGGCTCAACCTCGTCGGGATCCTGTCGGCTGACACGATCCGCCGCTCGTGGCGGTGGATCGTCGTGCTCGTCTTCGCCTTCGCGGCGATCGCAACCCCATCACCGGATGCGCTGTCGATGTTCTTCCTCGTCATCCCGATGATGCTGATGTTCTTCCTTGCCTGGGTCATCTGCCTGCTCAATGACCGCAAACGCAAGAAGCGGATGATCGCCGAGGGCACCTGGGTCGACCCGGCGGAACTCGACGAGGTCTGAGCTGCTCGTCCGGCTGCCCGGCACCGTCCTGAGCCCCCAGATTGCGGGCGAGCCTGCACCAGCCGGGCCGCTTCTGAAGCGGTAGACTGGTGAGATATGGAGCTCTCACCTGCCGAAGCCTATGCCGCTCACCAGCGACGCGTGAAAGAGGCAGGCTCACCGCTTGGCCGCTATGCCGCTGAACTCGACTACGAGCTCGATGACTTCCAGCAGACCGCCTGCCTGTCGCTGCAGGCCGGCAAGTCCGTGCTCGTGGCAGCCCCGACCGGGGCCGGCAAGACCGTCGTCGCCCAGTTCGCTGTGCGGCTGGCCTTCGAACGCGGTGTGCGCGCCTTTTACACCACCCCGATCAAAGCGCTGAGCAACCAGAAGTTCCAGGAGCTGTGCGAGGAGTACGGCGAGGACAACGTCGGACTGCTCACCGGAGACACGACAATCCGCCGCGACGCCAAGGTCATCGTCATGACCACCGAGGTGCTGCGCAACATGATCTACTCCGGCACCGACCTGTCGAAGCTCGGCTTCGTCGTCCTCGACGAGGTCCACTACCTCGGCGACAGGTTCCGCGGGCCGGTGTGGGAAGAGGTCATCATCCACCTGCCGATGCACGTGGCACTCGTGAGCCTGTCGGCGACCGTGTCGAACGCCGAGGAGTTCGGCGACTGGCTGGCCGAGGTGCGCGGCGACACCGACGTCATCGTCTCCGAACACCGGCCGGTGCCGCTGTACAACCATGTCGCTGTCGGCACGAATCTCTACCCGCTCTTCGCCCCGGGCAAGAAGAACGCGCACAAGCTCAACCGCGACCTGACGTATGCGACCCAGAAGTTCACTCGCCGGCCCACCAGCCGCCGAGATCGCCGCAACCCTCGGCAGATGCGCTTCCGCCGACCGTCGCGCACCTCGCTCATCAGCGAACTGCTGCATGAGCGGCTCCTGCCGGCGATCTACTTCATCTTCTCCCGCAGCGCCTGTGATGACGCCGTCGAACAGTGCCTGGCCGCCGGTCTCGACCTCACCACCTCGACGCAGAAGCGCCACATCCGCGCCCGGCTCGAGGACCTGCAGGACGAACTGGCCCAAGAGGATCTCGGCGTGCTCGGCTTCCACAGCTTCGCCACCGGCATGATCCACGGGTTCGCCGCCCACCACGCCGGGCTCATCCCGCAGTTCAAGGAGCTCGTCGAGGAGCTCTTCGCCGCCGGGCACCTGCACGTCGTCTTCGCCACCGAAACGCTGGCACTGGGCATCAACATGCCCGCCCGCACCGTGGTGCTGGAGAAGCTGACGAAGTTCAACGGCGAGTCCCATGTCCAGATCACACCAGGCGAGTACACCCAGCTGACCGGCCGGGCCGGGCGGCGCGGCATCGACATCGAAGGCCATGCCGTGGTCGTGTGGCATCCGACGATCGAGCCCGAGGAGATCCAGTCGCTGGCCTCGAAGCGCACCTATGCGCTGCGCAGCCAGTTCACCCCGACGTACAACATGGCTGCCAACCTGCTGGCCCGGATGACCAAGGACGATGCCGCGAAGGTGCTGGAGACTTCGTTCGCGCAGTTCCAGGCCGACCGCGGTGTGGTGGGTCTGGCGAAGAAGCTGCGCCGCAATGAAGAGGCCATGGCCGGCTACGAACGGTCGATGGAGTGCGAGGCCGGGGACTTCATGTCCTATGCGCAGCTGCGCCGGACGCTGTCGACGATGGAGAAGAAGGCCAGCCGGTACCGTTCGAAAGTCAAGCAGCGTGACGTCGTCGAATCGCTGGCCGGACTGCAACCCGGTGACGTCATCGTGCTGCCGTCGCACAAGTTCTCCGAACCGGCTGTTGTCATCCAGGAGATGCAGAGCCAGGACGGCACGTCCCGGCTGCCGACGATCCTCACAAGCTTCGGCAAGGTCTGGCATCTGCGCCCGCACGAGGTGACCGAACCGGCTCAGCTGCTGGGCCACATCCGCATGCCTCGGAAGTTCAACCACCGGCAGGTCGCCGCCCGCCGGCAGGTCATCGAGACGATGGAGGCGGCTTTCGACCGCGGCCAGCTGACCTCACCGAAGGGCAAGCACAAGACCAAGCACCGTCCGCAGCGCAGCGGTGAGGCTGAGATCGACGAGGTCCGCCAGCAGCTGCGCGCTCACCCGTGCCATTCCTGCCCGGAGCGGGAGAACCATGCTCGCTGGGCCGAGCGGCTGTTCAAGCTGCAGCAGGAGACCGCTCAGCTGCGCAAGCAGATCTCCGGGCGCACCTCTTCGATTGCCCACGTCTTCGACCGGGTGTGCTCGGTGCTCACCGCGCTGCATTTCCTGCCCGATGACTCGCGGATACTGCGCCGCATCTACGGTGAGCGCGATCTGCTCGCGGCGATGAGCGTGCGCGCAGGCCTGTGGGATGAGCTGACCGAACCCGAGGCGGCAGGCCTGGCCTCAGCACTGTGCTACCAGTCCCGGCGCGAAGGCGGCTGGGGGATGCCCCCGATGCCGACCGCCGGCCTGCACGACGCTGCCGGCGAGCTGCGCGGGCTGTGGGCTGACCTGTTCCGGCTTGAGACTGACTTCCGGCTGCCGCCGACACCCGAACCTGACTTCGGGCTCGTGCAGGCGATCTTCCGCTGGACGGAGGGCAAGAACCTCAGCGGCGCGCTGGCCGGCAGCGATGTCGCAGCCGGTGACTTCGTGCGCTGGGCCAAGCAGACCCTCGACATGCTCGGCCAGATCGCCGATGTCTGTCCACCGGCGGTCGAACCGACCGTGCGCCGGGCTGCCGATGCGATCCGCCGCGGCGTCGTCGCCGACTCCTGATATGACAGCGCCGCCTCACCCTTCGGCGAAGCGGCGCTGTGCTGTCAGGCTGGGGTTCAGCGTCCCCGTGCGCGCTTGACGACGGTTTCGATGTCCGAGCCGAACGTCGACTCTGTCGTGAGGTACGTCCACGTCGATGACGGGCGCTTCATGCCGTGGGAGGGCAGGTCGATGCCGTCTGCGGTGATCTCAGCATCCTCCAGCGCCTCGGTCGCGGCGTCGAGGACATCGGGCCAGAAGGTGTCGAAGGCCTGGATCGATTCGGTGTTGAATGCCTCATGCGGGCGCTCCTTGGCCAGGGTGCGCAGGTGGATGCCCTCGCGCAGGTCGTTGAGGTAGGCCAGGTGCTCGACCCACCGCTGGTCGAGCTGGAAGAGCAGCACATCGCGCAGTGCGTCGTTGACGATCTCGCTGCCGAGCCTCTCATCCCAGGCCTCGGTCTGCTCCGGCAGCCGCTCACGCAGCTCGTCGGCACCCGAATGCTCCTTGCGGATCCGGTCGCGCTTGCCGAGCACGATCTCGCGCTGCTGCTTCATCAGCTGGTTGAACCGCCACGTATCGCGGTGCACGGCGGTGTTGTGGCCTTCCGACATGCGCTGGGCGTGTTCGACGAGCTGGGCTGCGCGCCGGTTGGCGATGTGGCCGGTCTCATCGCCTTCCTCGACGAAGCGCTTGGCCTCGGGCACCCGGCTCATGAGCTCGTCCTCAAGGCTGGTGAAGAACACCGAGGAGCCCGGATCGCCCTGCCGGCCGGCGCGTCCGCGCAGCTGGTCGTCCAGTCGCGAGGACGGGTAGCGTCCAGCGCCGATGACGAGCAGACCGCCGGCTTCGACGGCCTTCTCATCGGCTAGCCGGATATCGGTGCCGCGACCGGCCATCTGGGTGGACACGGTCACCGCTCCGCTGCGGCCGGCCTCGGCGATGATCTCGGCTTCGCGGGAGTCGTCCTTGGCGTTGAGCACCTGGCAGGAGATCCCGCGTTCGCGCAGCCGCTCGGCGAGGCTTTCGGATTCGGCGACTGAGCGGGTGCCGATGAGGATCGGCCGGCCGTTGGCGTGCTGTTCGTCGACTTCCTCGACGATCGCACGCTCCTTGGATTCCTGGAAGGTGTAGAGCCGGTCGGGTTCGTCTTCGCGGATGACCTTCTCATGCGGTTCGACCGGGACGATCTCCAGGTCGTAGAACTCGCGCAGGTCATCTCCGACCGCCAGGGCGGTGCCGGTCATCCCGCAGACGGTCTCGTAGCCGCGGATGAATTCCTCGACGGTCATCTGGTCGAGGATCTCACCGGATTCGGTGGTCTTGAGCTTCTCCTTGGCCTCGACGGCCGCCTGCAGGCCATCGGGCCAGCGTTGCAGATCGGCGACACGTCCGCGGGAGCCGGAGATGAGCTTCACCTGACCGTCGACGATGAGATAGTCGACATCGCGCTTGACGAGCGCCTCGGCGTAGAGGGCGAGGTTGATGGCCGCCAGCGTCTGGGCGTCCTCGCCGAAGAGGTCGGCGTCGAGGAGCTCTTCGATGTGGTCGACGCCGGCGTCGGTGAGGGAGACGGCCTGCTTGTCGTCGCTGACCTCGTAGTGGAGACCGGGTTCGAGGTTCGTCACGAGGGCGGCGATCTTCTCATCGGCGTCCTGCACCTCGGTTGAGCCGGCGAGCACGAGGGGCACGCGGGCCTCGTCGATGAGCACCGAATCGGCTTCGTCGACGATGACGACGTCGCGGCTGGGCACGCGGATCTCATCGTCATCGACGATGAACCGGTCGCGCAGGACGTCGAACCCGATCTCCGTGACCGCCCCGTAGACGACTTCGGCGCGGTAGGATCGGCGGCGTGTGCCATCGCTGTCAGCTTCTGAGATGCTGGCCGATTCGACGCCGAGGAGGTCGAACAGCGGCTTCATCCAGTTGCGGTCGCGCACGGCGAGGTAGTCGTTGACGGACACGACGTGCACGGTGCGGCCCTGCAGCGCGTAGCCGGCAGCGGCCATCGCACCGACGAGCGTCTTGCCCTCACCGGTGAGCATCTGCACGATCGAGCCGTCAAGCAGGCCGATGAGTCCCTGGATCTGGGAATTGTAGGGCCGCTCGTCGAGTGCCCGGTCGGCGGCTTCGCGCACGAGGGATGCGTACTGGCGCAGCTGCTCCTGCCGCGATCCGGAGGTGAAGATGTCAGCGGCCTTCACCGCGATGTCCTCATCGCTGAGTTCGGCGTACTCCTCGGCCAGGGTGTCGATCTGCGGCCAGGCCTTCTCGAGCCAGCCGATGCTCTTGTCTGCTTGGGCACCGGGTCGGTTGAGCAGGCGGGAGAGGAATCCCATGTGTCACGTCCTCAGAATCGTCTCGGGGAGGGGCGCCGCTGCCGGCGCCGCGGGTTCGTGCTGTGGAAAGTCTACGTGCTCAGTTCCCGAACACGGCTCAGCTGCGCAGCTGCGGTGTTTCGAACGGCCATTCGCGGCTGACGGTGATGCTCTGATCGCCGCGTTTGCGGCGCAGGTAGCTTTCGAAGCTCGCTGATTGATCCCGCTTCCAGGCGATCTGGGCGGCGTGGATCTCCGCGGCGCTGAGCGTGCCGATCGTCTCCGGGTGGGCTGAGGCGATCCGCAGCGCGATCTCGACGGTGGCCAGCGCATCGGCGGTCGCGTCGTGGGCGTTGTCGAGCTCGACGTTCCAGTGCTCGGCCAAGGCGGTGAGGACGCGCGAGCCGCGCCGGTAGGGGTCGACCTGTTTGTCGATGACGAAGGTGTCGATAACCGGCGGGCACAGCTGGGAGGCACGCTGCCGGCTGCCCAGCCGGATCGTCTCGGCTTCGAGGATCGTCAGATCGTAGACGATGTTGTGCCCGACGAGGATCCCGCCGTCATCGCGGATGCGTGAGAACCATTCGAGCAGTTCCGGCAGCACCTCTGCCAGCGGCCGGCCGTGGGCGCGCACGTGGTCGGTGGAGATGCCGTGGACTCCGGCAGCTGCAGCGGGGATCTCGACCCCGGCGTCTGCCAGCCATTCGAGCCGGCTGGTCTCAACCCCGTCGCGGAACTCGCAGAGTGCGGCGGTGACGATGCGGGCGGTGTGCGGGTTGGTGCCGGTCGTCTCCAGATCGAAGCCCCACACCGGCGACCGGGTCCAGCCCGATGTCAGCTGCGCAGGTTCCGGTGCAGGGAACAGGGCACCCTGATCCGCTGAGGCGGCCGGATCGTCTGCCTCCAGTAAGGCTGGTTCGGCTGTTGCCGGCGTGGCCGGGGCAGAACCGGGTGCCGCGGATGGAACGAGCACGGCGATGAGGCGTTCGGCGCTGCGCTCGAAACCGTGTTCGCCGGCCAGCTCGCGCAGGGTCGCGGCATCCCGCTTCTCCTCTGCGGTCTCGACTGCCGCGAGGAACGCAGCGACGTCGAGGTCGTCAGCACACGTCATCACCTGATGTCCGCGGCGGACCGCCTCGGCGGAGGCGACGATGTTCTCCTGGCGCTTGGGGCTCAGGCCGTGGTCCTTCTGCCCGGCCTGCGCTGCGGCGATGACAGCATCGAGGCTGCCGTAGCCGGCGATGAGCTTAGCGGCGGTCTTCTCGCCGATGCCCGGCACGCCGGGCAGCCCGTCGGACGGGTCGCCGCGCAGCGCGGCCAGCGCCCGGTAGGACGGGCCATCGGGCACACCGTAGAGCTCCGGCAGGTCTGCTGCCCGGACGTGCTCCCAAGCCCCGCCCTTCTTCGGCCGGCACACGGTCACCCGCCCGGCGTCATCGAGCAGGGCGAGCAGATCACGGTCGGGGGAGACGATGACGACCGGTTCGGCGGTCGCGGCGATGAGCGAGGCGATGACGTCATCGGCCTCGGTGCCCGCCACCTCGGCGACGGGAATGCCTGCGGCGATGAGGCAGGAGCGCAGCAGCGGCAGCTGCGCCTCGAGATCCGGCGGGGTCTCCGTGCCGGCCTCCTGGTCGACGATGCGCTGGGCCTTGTACTCCGGGACGATCGCGGTGCGGAAGGCCGGCCGCCAGTCGGCGTCCATAGTGGCGACGATCCGGGTCGAGGACCAGTTCTCGGACAGCTGGGCGATCGTGTCGAGGACGCCGCGCACGGCGTTGACCGGGAAGCCCCCCGGTGAGCGGATCGTGTCCGGCAGCGCGTAGAACGCCCGGTAGTACAGGGCCGGTGTGTCGAGGATGATGAGTGGAGCCTTCACACGCCTCACTCTATCCCGGCAGCCGGTCTGCGGCAGGCGGCAAGGGCAGCGGCCCGGTGTCGTGACACAATGGCGGCGTGACTGACTCGACGATCCTGTACAACGCTGATGTCTACTCCAGCGCCGATCCCTTCGCGACCGCCATCATGTTCACCGGTGACACCGTCGCCTGGGTCGGTTCGGATGAGGCCGCCTGCGCCTTCGAGGGCGCGCACCACGATCTCGCCGGGGCCTTCGTCACCCCGGGTCTCGTCGCCGCGGCCGTCGACCTGCGTCCGGAGGCTGCCCGGCCGGCGCCCAGCGGCGATCAACTCCTGGCCCGAGGTGTGACCGCCGCCCATCTCATCGGCACCTCTGAGCAGCTGGAGGAGTTCGCCAGTTCCGCTCCCGAGGCGCTGGTCACGACTGCCTATCAGCTCGGGGGAGCAGGGGAGGGCTTCGGTGCTCTGCCCGCCAGTGCGCTCGACGCCGATGCTCTGCCGGATGGGGCGCAGTTCGTGCTCATCGACAGTGCAGCCGATCTCACTGCGGTCCTGGGTCTCCTCGACGACACCGGCGTGCGCGCCCATCTGCAGCGCAACGCCTGGCGGCTGCTCATCAACGTCGCCGTCCCATCCGAGGCGATCGATGCGCTGGCCCAGTCCGGCCTCGGCATCACCGTCGACCCGCTGGGACACCGCCAGCCGCTGGCCCAGCTGCTGGCCGCCGGCGCCCAGGTGAGCTTCGCGCTCACGGCAGAGAACCCCTGGCAGACCCTGCGGGCAGCCGTGTACGACTCCGCTGACGGTGTCTCGGCCCGGGCGGCATTCAACGCCGTCACCCGCTTCGGCTACCGGGCACTGGGCAGCTTCGACGGGGGAGTGCTGGCGCCCGGGGCTGCGGCCACCGCGTGCGTGTGGTCCGTTGAGAGCCTGCTGGTGCAGGCAGCCGATTCGCGCGTGGCCGCCTGGAGCACCGATCCGCGCTCGGGCACACCCGGGCTGCCCGACCTCAGCTCCGATGCAGCACTGCCGCAGCTGCTGAGGGTCTGGGCCAACGGCACAGCAGTGACGTCCTGAACGCCTGCCCGAACCACTCGGGGCGTGTTGCCCTGATGAGTCGCGCACCAATCTCCTCTAGGGTGTAACCGTGCATATGTCTACACTGATCGTCATCCCGACGTACAACGAGCTCGATTCGCTGCCGGTGACCCTGGCAGCGATCCACACCTACGCTCCACACGTCGATGTCCTCATCGCCGATGACAACTCTCCAGATGGCACCGGCCGCTGGGCTGATGAGCGCGCAGCAGAGGACCCGCGCGTCAACGTCCTGCACCGCAAGGAGAAGGCCGGGCTCGGCCCGGCATATGTGGCCGGCTTCCAGTGGGCACTCGAACGCGACTATGAGGTCATCTGCGAGATGGACGCCGATGGCTCCCATCGCGGCAAGGACTTGCCGCTGCTGCTTGATGCGGTGGCCGGCGGGGCAGATCTGGCGATCGGCTCACGCTGGGTTCCCGGTGGTGCCGTGGTCAACTGGCCGCGCAACCGGCATGTGCTCTCCCGTGGGGCGAACATCTACGTCGATGCGCTCATGGGCATGGGCGTCAAGGACGCCACTGCAGGCTTCCGCGCCTATCGCCGCGAGACCCTGGCACAGCTCGATCTCGCCGAGATCGCCTCACAGGGCTACTGCTTCCAGATTGATATGACCAAACGCGTCCACGAGGCCGGCCTGAGGATCGTCGAGGTGCCGATCGTGTTCGTCGAACGCGAGCTCGGGGAGTCGAAGATGCACGGCAGCATCATCCGCGAGGCCGTCGGCCGGGTCGCCCAGTGGGGTGCCCAGCGCCGCCTCACCCAGGCACGCCACCTCGTCGGCAGAGTCAACGGGCGCGCGGCCTGAGACGCACACAGAAAGAGGGCGG
>NZ_JALXPM010000063.1:0-12526 GCF_025147615.1 Brevibacterium luteolum
ACGCGCGAGAGGGTGTTGCCGTCCAGCTCGCACAGCCACGCACCGACCCACCAGCCGGCAGCCAGACGGCCCAGGCCGACCGGGCGGACCGTGTTGGTTCAGTCTGGATGGGTGGATGCGGTGACGGAGGGTTCCAGCGAACCGAGACCGGAGCGGCGTCGTTCCGGCTCGGGCGAGGGCCGCTTGGTGAGGACATCCTGTGGGTCCCCGACGTCGACGGGCCTGTGCTCGGCGTGCGCGGTCCGGCCGAACTGTGCCATCCGCTGCTGGCGGACCTCGCTCAGCCACCGGCCGATGGTCAGTCCCCGGAGGTCATGGCGCTCATCGATGCGCATGAGGCAGACCCGGCTGCCGCCGCGCTCGCCGCCTCGGCAGAGTACTGCGCGATCAGCTATCCCCTGACAGGTCAGCTGCCCTACAGTTCTCCGCTGGCGGCCATCACGAAAACCGGACCACAGCTGCTGCTCGGGCTGCGACAACAAGGGGAGCTTGCAGCTTTGGGGATGCGCGACCTGCCGTTGCCGCCTGCGGGCTGGGCGTGGTTCGTCTCCGGGTCACTCGCCCTGCCTGTCGATATCAGGCCTGCTGCCGGTCAGGACAGTGAGATCGTCTTGTAGGTGTAGAGCACCTCGGCCACCCCTGCGGAGATGAGCCCGTCCATGAGTTCGGAGACCACCGGCATCTCATCGGTGACCTCGACGACGACCTCACTGTCGGTGGACAGGCGGGCCAGCAGCGCACCGGTGTCCTCGAGACCTGCCTGGAAGCCAGGGTCGTTGAGGTCGACGGTGAACTCCGCGGCGTTCTCACCACGATTGGCCGCCCCCACCTTGCCGTCATACGCGGCCGCGAGGGTGAGCTCAGTGGCGCCGTCCTCGTGCGGGTAGGAGACCGCGAATGCCGAGACCTCGCCGTCACGGCGCATGAGGGCGGCACCGTGGGCGCCGGTCGGTTCGGAGAGGAACCGGCGGTTGACCTCGCCGATCGACATCTCAGCTGCCGGGTCAGCGGCGTTGACGCCTGCATACCAGGCAGCGAACGCCTGGGTCAGCGCCACCGAACCGGTCGCGGTGACCTCGAAGTCCTCCAGCCGGTCAGCACCGAGCCCGCCGAGGGCCGATGGCTTGACCGTGATGACCCGCGTGGTGAACAGAAGGTCGGCACCCTGGCTTTCGGCAGCGTCCGCACCGACGGAATCAGCGGCCACCCGGCCACGCAGCGGCAGGTCGATCAGATCCGTGCCAGCCACCGCCTCCCGCGCGGCTTCCAGCAGAGCCGTGCCTACGCCTCGGCGGCGTTCGGTCTCTGCGACCTCGACGTGCGCCCACGCACGGTGCGGGTGGGCGGGCGAAGCGGCGATTGCCGCGGCGCCGATGAGCACCTCGGCCCCAGGGCCCTCGTCGTCGAGGGAGGCGACAACGCAGCGGGAGAGCGGGGAGTCGGAGTCGGCGCGGAAGAGGTTGCGCGCGGCATGCTCGGCGGGGTTCGCGGCGTCGTGCAGGACGTCGTTGAGCCGCAGGTCATCACCGTCGGTGAAGGGGCGGATGTGCACAGGCGCGTTCCTTTCCTCAGTTCCGGCAGGCGGCGAGCGCCGCTGATAATCTCAGACCATGAGCGACTCACACATCAGCGATCCTACCGCCGCCGCCAAGCAGGCAGCCACCGTCCTCAACGAGGCTGCCGGCATCGACCACCACGACATCGCCCTCGTCCTGGGCTCGGGCTGGGGTGAGGCCGCCGAGCTCATCGGTGAGACCATCTCCGAGGTGCCGGCCGCCGAGGTGCCCGGATTCCACTCCCCTGTCGTCGCCGGCCACGGCGGCACTCTGCGCACGCTGCGCATCAACGACACCGGCTCCGGCGCTGAGGCGAAGTACGCGCTTGTGCTCGGAGCGCGCACCCACTTCTACGAGGATCGCGGCGTGCGCGCCGTCGCCCACGGTGTGCGCACCGCGGCTGCCGCCGGCTGCCAGACGCTCGTGCTCACCAACGGCTGCGGCGGACTCAACCCCGAATGGGGTCCCGGCACCCCGGTGCTCATCTCCGATCACATCAACCTCACCGCCGCCTCCCCGCTGGAGGGCCCGACGTTCGTCGACCTGACCGACCTGTACTCCTCGCGCCTGCGCGAGCTCGCCCGCTCGATCGACAGCGACCTGCCCGAGGGCGTGTACGCGCAGTTCCGCGGGCCCCACTATGAGACCCCGGCTGAGGTGAAGATGGCCGGTGTGCTCGGCGCTGACCTTGTCGGCATGTCGACGGCGCTTGAGGCGATCGCCGCCCGTGAGGCGGGGCTTGAGATCCTCGGCATCTCGCTCGTGACGAACCTCGCCGCCGGTGTGAGCGCCGAGCCGCTCGACCACTCAGAGGTCATCGCCGCCGGCAAGGCCGCGGGACCGCGGATCTCGCGGCTGCTGGCCGAGATCGTCGGCAAGATCGCCCAGGAGGACTGATGAGCCCCGCCCAGCCCCCACAGCCACCTGCGCCGACGGTCTTCACCGACGGCTTCGATGCCGACATCGTCGAGTCCTGGATCGCCGACGACCCAGACGAGCAGACCCGCACGGAACTGGCCGCACTGCTGGAATCTGCAACGGCCGGCGATGCGGCCGCGATCGCGGAGCTGGAGGACCGGTTCGCCGCTCCCCTGACCTTCGGCACCGCCGGGCTGCGCGGGGCACTCGGCGGCGGGCCGAACCGCATGAACCGGGCCGTCGTCATCCGCGCTGCCGCCGGTCTGGCCGGGTTCCTGCGCGACACCCTCGGTGAGGGATTCCGGGTTGTCATCGGCTGCGATGCCCGCCACGGCTCAGCTGACTTCGCCCGCGACACCGCTGCTGTCGTCACCGCCGCCGGTGGGCAGGCGCTGCTGCTGCCCGACAAGCTGCCCACCCCGGTGCTCGCCTTCGCGCTCGGTCATCTCGACTGCGATGCCGGGGTCATGGTGACCGCCAGCCACAACCCGCCGCAGGACAACGGATACAAGGTCTACCTCGGCGCCCGCCCCCTCCAGGCGGTCCTGGACCGGCAGGGTGATGCGCAGGCTGCTGCCGCCGCCGAGGCGGGGGCTGGTGCGCAGATCGTCCCGCCCTTCGATGACCTCATCGCCGCCCACATCGCCGGCATCGCCACGGTCGCTGACACCCCGCGTGCCGAGTCCGGCTGGAAGACGGTCAGTGAGCAGATCGTCGAGGACTATCTCGCCTCGATCGATGCGCTCGGCCAGCGGCTCGGTGCTGTGCGCACAGCACCGGTGCGGATCGTCATCACGAGCCTGCACGGGGTCGGCGGGGCGACGATGTGCGCGGCACTCGAGCGCGCCGGTTTCGACGATGTCCATGCTGTGGCCTCTCAGGAGCAGCCGGACCCGGACTTCCCGACGGTGACTTTCCCCAACCCTGAGGAGGACGGTGCCCTCGATGCCGCGATTGCCCTGGCCGATGCGGTCGGTGCCGATCTCATCATCGCCAACGACCCGGATGCCGACCGCATGTCGGCAGCTGTGCCGGTGCATCCGGCTGCCGGTGCTGAGGAAGGTACAAGCGGCTGGCGGCAGCTGACCGGTGACGAGGTCGGTCTGCTGCTCGGTGAGCACATCGCTGCCCGCAGCCCACAGGATGCGGTGCTGGCCAATTCGATCGTGTCGTCTCGCGCGCTTGCCGCTGCGGCGAAGTCCCATGGGCTGGAGCATGGGGCCACGCTCACCGGCTTCAAGTGGATCTCCCGTGTTCCGGGTGTGGCGTTCGGCTATGAGGAGGCGCTGGGCTACTGCGTCGACCCGGATGTCGTGCGCGATAAGGACGGCATCTCGGCCGGCGTCGTGTTCGCCTCGCTGGTCTCAGCATTGGCCGAGCAGGCCCGCAATGTCGACGATGAGCTGAAGCGCATCCGGACGCGTGATGGCGCGTTCGTCACGCAGCCGCTGACGTTCCGGCTGACCGACACCTCTCTCATCGGCGAGGCGATGGCCCGCCTGCGAGCTGCGGCGCCTGAGCAGCTGGCCGGCCATGACGTCACCGAGGTCATCGACCTGGCTGAGGGCTCAGGACAGCTGCCGCCGACTGATGGGATCATGCTGCTGATGGCTGCCGGTGACCGGGTCATCATCCGGCCCTCGGGCACTGAACCGAAGCTCAAGTGCTACCTCGAAGCAGTCGGGGCGCTCGAGGAGATCGAAGCGGCCCGTGCACGACTGGAGCAGATGCGGGCGGACCTGACACTGTTCTTCGGGCTCTGACCTCGGCAAAGCCACCGCGCGCGAACGCGCCCGAGGGATTTCCTCGGGCGCGTTCCGCGATCTGGGCGGAGTGTGGGCGATCAGTTCTCGAAGCCGTCGAGCACGGCCGCGGAACCGGAGAGCCCGAGGCGGGAGGCACCGGCGTCGATCATCTGCTGGGCAGCCTCAGCATCGCGGATGCCACCGGAGGCCTTGACGCCGAGGCGGTCGCCGACGGACTCCCGCATGAGCTTGACGGCATGTGCCGAAGCGCCGCCGGCCGGGTGGAAGCCGGTGGAGGTCTTGACGAAGTGGGCGCCTGCGGCCTCGGCGGCCTTGCAGGCGGCGACGATCTGATCGTCGTTCAGTGCCGCGGATTCGATGATGACCTTGACGATCGCCTCAGAGCCGGTGGCGCGGCTGGATTCGGCGCAGGCGCTGACGACCTCGCGGATCTCAGCCTCGACTCCCTTGAAGTCACCGGCGAGCGCGAGACCGAGATTGATGACCATGTCGACCTCTGCCGCCCCCTGACGCACCGACAGCGCGGCCTCGGCGGCCTTGACCTCACCGTGGTGGGCACCGGAGGGGAAACCGCAGACGGTGGCGACGACGAGATCGCCGGTGTTCATCAGCGGCAGCATGTTCGGTGAGACGCACACGGCGAGCACACCGAGCTCCTGGGCTTCAGCGACGAGTGCCGCGACGTCCTCGGCGGTGCTCTGAGGCTTGAGCAGGGTGTGATCGATCATGCGGGCGACGTCGGTGCGAGCGGTCATCGCATCTCCTTCAGGTTCGGGGTCTCGTAACGGATGTCAGGGGTGGTTCGGGGTGGAGCTCAAGCTCAGGCGGTGATGCGGTCGATGACGATCGAACCGGCAGCCGCCTCGGCGTCGGCTCCTTCGGCAGCCGGGGTGATCTCGACGGCCTCGGCCAGTGCTTCCTGGGCGCGGGCGAAGAGGGCCGGGTTGTCGGCGTGCAGGGTCATGAGCGGCTGACCGGCGGTGACGGCTTCGCCGGGCTTGGCGTGGAGTTCGATACCGGCGCCGAGCGAGAGCTCATCGCCCTGCTTGGCACGGCCGGCGCCGAGGCGCCAGGAGGCCACACCGACCGACAGCGCGTCGAGGCCGGTGAGGACGCCGGCGGATTCGGCGCGCACCACCTCGGTCTCGGCTGCCTGCGGCAGCGCGGCCTCCGGGTCGCCGCCCTGGGCGCGGATCATCTGGTTCCACTTGTCCATCGCGCGACCGTCGGCCAGGGCGGCGCGGACGTCGGCGTCGGGCTTGCCGGCCATGCGCAGCATCTCCTCAGCCAGCGCCACGGTGAGGTCGACGACGTCGGCGGGCCCGCCGCCGGCGAGCACTTCGACGGATTCGCGGACTTCCAGCGCATTGCCGACGGTGAGTCCGAGCGGGGTCGACATGTCGGTCAGCAGCGCGGTGCAGTCGACGCCGGCAGAGGTGCCGAGGCGGACCATCGTCTCAGCCAGTGCGCGGGCGGAGGCTTCGTCCTTCATGAACGCACCAGAGCCGACCTTGACGTCGAGGACGAGGGCGGAGGTGCCCTCGGCGATCTTCTTCGACATGATCGACGAGGCGATGAGCGGCAGGCAGTCGACGGTGGCGGTGATGTCGCGCAGCGCGTAGAGCTTCTTATCCGCTGGTGCCAGGCCGGAGCCGGCGGCGCAGATGACGGCGCCGAGGTCCTCAAGCTGGGCGAGCAGCTCCTCGTTGCTCATGTCGGCCTGCCAGCCGGGGATCGATTCGAGTTTGTCGAGGGTGCCGCCGGTGTGGCCGAGGCCGCGGCCGGACAGCTGCGGGACGGCGACGTCGAAGACGGCGACGAGTGGGGCCAGCGGCAGGGTGATCTTGTCTCCGACACCGCCGGTGGAGTGCTTGTCGACAGTGGGCTTGGACAGCGACTCGAAGCTCATCCGCTCACCGGAGTCGATCATCGCCTGCGTCCAGCGGGCGGTCTCGTCATCGCTCATGCCGCGCAGGAAGATCGCCATCGCCAGCGCCGACATCTGCTCATCGGCGACGACACCGCGGGTGTAGGCGTCGATGATCCAGGCGATCTGGTCATCGTTCAGGGTGCCGCCGTCGCGTTTGGTGCGGATGATGTCGACGGCGTCGAAGGCTTCCGTGGTGGTCTCTGCGGTCATGGGGAGTCCTTTCACGAGGTGGTGTCGAGGTGGTCCGGGCCGAACGCCTCGGGCAGGACGTCTGCCAGCGGCCGGATGCCCGACGGCATGTCGAGGACGAGGTCGGGGCCGCCGAACTCGTAGAGCAGCTGGCGGCAGCGGCCGCATGGCACCAGCTTGTCACGGTTCTGGTCGACGCAGGCAAATGCGATGAGCCGTCCCCCGCCGGTGCGGGCGAGTTCGCTGACGAGTCCGCATTCGGCGCACAGGCCGAGCCCGTAGGAGGCGTTCTCGACATTGCAGCCGGAGACGATCCGGCCGTCGTCGACAAGTGCGGCTGCCCCGACGGGGTAGCCGGAGTACGGTGCGTAGGCGCGCTCCATCGCCACGGTGGCGGCGTCATGCAGCTGCTGCCACACCTCGGCGTCGAACTGTCGCATGTGCAGCCTCCTTCCCTGCCTGGGCAGGGTCACTGGGTGGAGTACGGCTTGCCTTCGGCGGCCGGCGGGCGGACGCGGCCGACGAATCCGGCCACGGCGAGGATCGTGACGATGTAGGGCAGCATGAGCAGCAGCTCGCTGGGCACCGGGGTGCCGATGGCCGAGAGCGTGTTGCCGAGGTTCTTCGAGAATCCGAACAGCAGTGCCGCTGCCAGTGCGCCCACAGGGTTCCACTTGCCGAGGATCATCGCAGCCAGGGCGATGTAGCCCTGCCCAGCCGACATCTCCTTGCCGAAGGCCAGGCCGGAGCCGATGGTGAAGAACGCCCCGCCCAAGCCGGCGATCGCACCGGCGAAGATCGTGTTGGCCACCCGGTTGAGGTTGACGTTGATGCCGACGGTGTCAGCGGCCTTCGGATGCTCGCCGATCGCACGCATCCGCAGGCCCCAGCGGGAGCGAAACACGAAGATCTGCAGCAGGATCACCGTGATGTACATGAGGTAGACGAGGATGTTCTGGTTGAACAGCACGTTGCCGAGCACCGGGATGTCGGACAGCAGCGGGATCGGCAGGTTCGGCAGCTGCTGGCGTGAGTTCCACTTCTCGGCGTTGGCGGTGAGCACCGTGGAGAACAGGAAGCTGGTGACGCCGATGACGAGCACGTTGAGCACCACGCCGATGATGATCTGGTCGACCCAGTAGCGCACCGCGAAGAACGTCAGCACGACCGCGACGAGCGCGCCGGCGACAGGGGCTGCGATGAGGCCGGCGTACGGGCTGGAGAACAGCGAGGCGACGACGGCGGCGAGGAATGCACCGGCGAGCAGCTGGCCTTCGATGGCGATGTTGATGATGCCTGAGCGCTCACCGACGAGACCGCACATCGAGCCGAAGATGAGCGGCACTGACAGGGCCAGCGAGCCGGCCAGCAGCGCGGTGATCGGGATGCGGCCGGTGTCTCCGCCGGCCCAGTTGAGGAAGCTGAGGACGAAGATGATGCCGAAGGACACCATCACCCAGGCGGGGATGCGGCGCCGGTTTGCGGCCTCGAAGGTGGCGTAGGCGGCCAATGCCAGCAGGACCACGCCGAGGACGATGCCGGTGAGCTTCGTCGGGACCGTCACCTCGGGGATGGCGAAGAAGTCACCGGAGGAGGCGAAGGCGAACGTCGTGCGCTTGCCGGCGGCGGCCAGCAGGCCGAAGAACAGCAGCGCGAGGACGGCGAGGACGCCGAAGATGATGGGGAACTTCCAGGCGATCGGCGCCCGGACGTCGGCTGCGGCGTGGTCGAGGCTCTCAGCAGCCGCGGTGGCCTTCTTGGCGTTCATCGCGCCTCCTTTGCAAGGGGTGCCGGCAGGCGGAAGATCGTGCGGACCAGCGGCGGTGCGGCGATGAGCAGCACGATGACCGACTGGACGACGAGGACGATGTCGATCGGGGTCCCGGTCTGGGACTGCATGAGGTAGCCGCCGGCGCGGAAGGCGCCGAACAGCAGACCGGCGAGCAGGGTGCCCAGCGGCCGGGACCGGCCGAGCAGGGCAACGGTGATGGCGTCGAAGCCGAGCGTGCCGGCGATGCCGCCGGTGAGCTTGGCCTCGGTGCCGAGGATGAGCGAGGCGCCGGCGAGTCCCGACAGGGCGCCGGCGATGACCATGACGAGCAGGGTGACCCGGCCGACGGAGATGCCGGCGGTGCGGGCGGCGTTCGGGTTCTCACCGACGGCGCGGAACTCGAAGCCGAGGGTGGAGCGCTCCAGCAGCCACCACACGAACAGCACGGCCAGCAGGGCGACGATGAAGCCGAAGTGCAGGCGGAACGGGTCCGGCAGCAGCTGCGGGAGGAAAGCGGACTCGTCGATGTTGCGGGTGGCGGGGTTGGCCGAGGTGGTCTGCTTGAACCAGCTCTGCTTGAGCAGATAGGCCAGCAGGTAGCCGGCGATCATGTTCAGCATGATCGTGACGATGACCTCGTTGGCGCCGGTGCGGGCCTTGAGGAAGCCGGCGATACCGCCCCAGCAGGCGCCGGCGACGGCACCCATGAGGAGGGCGAAGAGGAAGTGGATGACCGGCGGCAGGCCGACCGCGTAGCCGAAGTAGCCGCCGAGGATCGCGCCGAGGATGAGCTGGCCCTGGGCGCCGATGTTGAACAGGCCCGACCGGAAGGCCAGGGCGATGCCGAGGCCGGCGAGGATGAGCGGGGTGGCGTTGACCATCGTCTCGGTCAGCGGGCGGATCGCGCGCACGAAGCTGGAGGCCTGCCAGTCGATGAACGCGCCGCGGAAGAGCGCCAGATAGGCCCCGCTGACGGTGCGGAAGACGGTGACGAAGAAGTCGGTCGGGCGGGCGAAGAAGTAGCCGAAGGTGGCTTGGACCTCGCGGTTGGCAGCGGCGATGAGGATGCCGCCGAGGATGAGGGCGATGACGACCGAGAGCACCGAGACCATCGCCGAGGACGACAGAATGCGGCGGACGATCGTGCCCTGGGTGGCACCCGGGCCGCTGGCTGGGGTCGAGCCGCCGCCGGAGCCGGGGCCGTTGGGGGTTGCGGGGCTCTTCGGGCCGCTGGGGCCGGCGGCGGTGTCCGTGCCGGTGGCTGCGGGAGTGGGCTGGTCCGTCATCAGAGCTCCTCCTTCGCTGCTGCAGACACGGCGGTGGCACCTGAGCCGTCGCGGTAGCGGGCCAGGGCTTCGTCGGCAGGCACGCCTGCCATCATGAGGCCGAGCACGTCGCGCGGGGTGTCACCGGGGACGATGCCGATGATCGTGCCGCGGTACATGACGGCGATCCGGTCGGCGAGGTTGAGGGCTTCATCGAGCTCGGTGGAGACGATGATGCAGGGGGTGCCGGCATCGCGTTCGGCGATGATGCGCTTGTGCACGAACTCGATCGAGCCGACGTCGAGGCCGCGGGTAGGCTGGCTGGCGATGAGCAGGCTGAGCTTGCGGCCGAGTTCACGGGAGAGCACGACCTTCTGCGCGTTGCCGCCGGACAGGGTTGAGATCGGGTCGTCGATCGAGGTCAGCCGGATGTCGAACTCCTCGACCTTCTCAGCGGCCTTCTCGCGGATGACCGCAGGCCGCAGCGCCAGGCCCTTGGCGTAGGGCTCGCGGTCGTACTGGTCGAGGATCATGTTCTCGCGGATGGAGAAGCCGGCGATGACGCCGTCGGTGGAACGGTCCTCGGGCACGAACCCGATCCCGGCGTCGAGGCGCTTCTTCACTGACTTGCCCAGCAGCGACGTACCCTCGAGGGTGATGGAGCCGGCGTGCGGCTCGTCGAGGCCGATGATCGTTTCGGCGACCTCGGTCTGGCCGTTGCCCTGCACACCTGCGATGACGAAGATCTCACCGCGGGCGACGGAGAAGGAGATGTTGTCGACGGTCACGGTGCCGTTCTTCGACAGCACGGTCAGGTTCTTGACGACGAAGGACTCCTCACCGGGGTCGGCAGGGGCCTTCTCGGTGGCGAGCTTGACGTCGCGGCCGACCATGAGGCTGGCGAGTTCCTGTTCCGAGGACGTCGGCTCCGCCTCGCCGACGACCGCCCCGCGGCGGATGACGGTGATCTGGTCGGCAACAGCCCGCACTTCGCGCAGCTTGTGGGTGATGAACACGATCGAGGTGCCCTCAGCCTTGAGCTGGCGCATGATCTCGATGAGCTCGTCGGTCTCCTGCGGGGTCAACACCGCGGTCGGCTCATCAAGGATGAGGACCTCAGCATCGCGGGAGAGCGCCTTGATGATCTCGACGCGCTGCTGGGCGCCGACCGGCAGGTCCTCGATGACGGCATCCGGGTCGATGTCGAAGCCGAACCGAGCGGAGATCTCGCGGACCTTCTCGCGTGCCTGGTTCAGGTCGAGCAGCCCGAGGCCCTTCGTCGGCTCATAGCCCAGAGCAACGGATTCGGCGACGGTGAAGACGGGCACGAGCATGAAGTGCTGATGCACCATGCCGATGCCGGCGGCGACCGCATCGCCAGGGCCGGTGAAGCGGCGTTCGGCGCCGTCGACGAGGATCTGCCCGCCGTCGGGGGCGTAGAGGCCGTAGAGGACGTTCATGAGCGTCGACTTGCCGGCCCCGTTCTCACCGAGCAGGGCGTGGATCTCGCCGGGTTCGATGACGAGGTTGATGTCATCGTTGGCGACGAGGGATCCGAACACCTTGGTGATCCCGCGGAGCTCGAGTTTCACGTGGACTCTCCTTTATTCCGCAGCCGAGGCGGTGCTCACCGTTGGCGTGTGCGCTGACGCGCGCACGCGGTCAGGCGAGCACCGCCTCGGGCGTGGGAAGGAACTTACTGCTTTGGAGTCGAGGGCGACTCGACGGTGATCTCGCCGTCGATGATCTGCTGCTTGAGATCTTCGACTTCCTGCTTCAGACCGTCATCGACCTGGTCCTCGAAGTCGTGGTACGGAGCCAGTCCGACACCCTCGTTCTCCAGCGTGCCGACGTAGGACTTGGAGTCCCAATTGCCGTCCTTGGCTGCCTCGACGGTGTCATAGACGGCCGTCGAGATCTCCTTCATCACCGAGGTGAGCATGAGCTCCTTGTACTCAGGGGCGTACTCGTAGCCGTCGGAGTCGACCCAGATGATCTTGGTGCCATCGGACTTCGATGCGGCCGAGGCGGCGCCGAGGCCGACCGGTCCGGCGACCGGCATGATGATGTCAACGCCCTGCGAAATGAACTGCTCGGTCAGCGCCTGGCCCTGCCCCTGGTTCTCGAAGTCACCGGAGAACGAACCCTCCTGCTTCTCCTTGTCCCAGCCGAGGAGCTGGACGTCTTCGCCCTTGTCCTCGTTGTACTTGTCGACGCCGTCAGCGAAGCCGTCCATGAAGATCGACACCGACGGGATCTGCGTGCCGCCGAAGGTGGCGACCTTGCCCGATTCGCTCATGCCCGCAGCCAGGTAGCCGGCGAGGTAGGAGGCCTCGGCAGTGTTGAACACCAGCGGCTTGGCGTTCTCGAGTTCGACCGGCTTGTCGTCGCCATCGGTGAAGGTGGAGTCGATGAGCGCGAAGTTCATATCAGAGTTGGCCTCAGCGGCCTCCTGCAGTGCGTCTTCGAGGAGGAAGCCGACGCCGAAGGTCAGGTCGCAGCCCTGCTGGACCATATTGTCGACGTTCGGACCGTAATCTGAGTCATCGGTGGACTCGGCAAGGGCCTCTTCGATGCCGAAGTCCTCCTTGGCCTTCTCGAGGCCCTCGCGGCTTGATTGGTTGAAGGACTTGTCGTCCCAGCCGCCGGAGTCGGAGACCATACATGCCTTGAAGTCGCTTGCCTCTCCCCCGCCGTTGGAGGATTCCTCCGGAGCCTCACCACAGGCCGACAGCAGCAGCGCAGACGCTGCCGCGAAGGCGGTGGCCGGAACCATGATCGATTTCTTCACAGGATGTCTCCCAGTCTCGTGTGTTGTGAAAACAGGTGAACCTGGCCGTTTGGTGAGAACGGTCTGCACCTATCATGGGTCATTTTTGCACACTTTCATGCTTTCGGAGCACGTGTGGGGCAGACGTTGCCCAGCCGTGACCTGCGCCGACGCCCGGCGCCGCCGCCTGGCGGCAGCGCCTCGGGTGTGTCAGTCCTGGAACACCAGGGGCGCAATCCTGCCATAACGGGCGTTCTGCCCTGTCTGCGGCGTCGCGGTGAGGCTAGTGTGCCCGATAGGACCAGTTCCACCAGACCAGTTCCACTCACCCCGTCGTGCAGCTTCGGCTGCCTGTTCGAAA
>NZ_JALXPM010000064.1:0-12222 GCF_025147615.1 Brevibacterium luteolum
TCCACAGGGGCGGGGGGGTGGGGGGCCCCCCCGGGGGGGGGGGGGGGGGCCCCCCGCGCGCCCGCCTCGGGCGTGGGGGGAGGGGATGGCAGCGGGAGATGGTGCTGGAGCCGGCACCGATGTGCGGGAACTGTTACACGATCGTCGTCTCAACCTGTGGGCGCCGGCGATAGGCTGGGAGCCACACCTCTCACGCACCCAACCCACTAGGACTGGAGCACTTATGGACATCGGCGCGATCATCGGGATCCTCGTCGCCCTCGGCGTTGTCATCGTCATCCTCATCGTCGTGGCAGCCCTGCTGTTCGGCGGCTTGCGCTCGAGCATCTTCTTCACCGTGCACACGCAGGAGAACGTCATCGTCGAGCGCTTCGGCAAATTCAAGAAGGTCGCCAAGCCCGGCCTCAACACCAAGGTCCCGTTCATCGAGACGACGACCAAGCCGATCTCGCTACGCGTCCAGCAGCTGGAGGTCAACATCGAGACGAAGACGAAGGACAACGTCTTCGTCATGGTGCCGGTGGCCGTGCAGTACCTCGTGAGCGAGGACAAGGTCGTCGACGCCTACTACCGGCTGGCCAATCCCGAAGAGCAGATCCGCTCCTACGTCTTCGACACCGTCCGATCGGCCCTGTCGACTCTGACTCTGGACTCGGCGTTCGAGTCCAAGGACGACATCGCCACCAGTGTCGAGCACCGGCTGTCGGCGCAGATGGCCGGCTACGGCTTCCGTATCGTCAACACGCTGGTCACCGACATCTCCCCGGATCAGCGGGTGCGCGATTCGATGAACTCGATCAACGCCGCCCAGCGCGACCGCGTGGCCGCCCAGGCTCTCGCCGAGGCCGACAAGATCAAGCGCGTCACCCAGGCCGAGGCCGAGGCCGAGTCCAAGCGCCTGCAGGGTGAGGGTGTCGCCGGACAGCGCAAGGCGATCGCCACCGGTATCGCCGAGCAGTACGAGATGCTGCGCCGCGCCGGCATCGAATCGACCGCCGAGCAGCTGCTGCTCATGACCCAGTACTTCGACACGATGCAGGATGTCGCCCGCAACGGCCGCTCGAATGTGCTCATGCTGCCGAGCAACCCCGGTGCGCTCGGCGACCTCACGACCGAGATCCGCAATGCGCTGCTGACCTCGCATGAGTCCGAGCGGGCGATCTCCGACTCCGACAGCGACTCCCGCCAGGAGCGCCTTGAGGCCCAGCGCCGTGAGCGCGAAGAGGCCGACCGTGCCCGCCGCGCTCGCGAGCAGTCCGCCCAGCAGCAGGCGCGCCGGGCCGCCGACCAGGCTCGCCAGCAGCAGCGCCGCGACTTCCCTGAGCCGCCGGACTTCATGCCCGGCATGTGAGGCTGAGGCTCACGCTCCACGCACCACAGCACGCCCCGACTGGCAGCCGCCAGGCGGGGCGTGAGTGGATTCAGGGGTCGCGCTGATGATCGCCTTTTTGCGGGCGTTGCCGTGGATGCCGGCAGAACGTGCTCGGTAATCCTCCGGTGAAGCGCCGCCGGTGCGCGAGACCGAGTGAAGCTCGGGACTCTTGGCGTGTGCGCGTAATCGATTTCGTTCGCGCTATTGTGAGTAGAGCTTCCATGGTCTAAAATTGAGGTGTGGAGCATCGACGCTGAGTTGATTGAGCCATGGGTAGCTTCGTTGGACGAAGATTCACGTGCTCAGCTGTTCGCAGCAATCGAAGTGCTGCAAGCAGCCGGTCCGCAGCTCGGCCGGCCGCTCGTTGACACAGTGACTGCATCGCGGCATCGGAATATGAAGGAGCTGAGGCCTGGTTCGTCGGGCCGTTCGGAGTTGCGGGTGCTTTTCGCCTTTGATCCGGAGAGGCGGGTGATCATGCTCGTTGTTGGTGACAAAGCCAGGAACTGGGCTCGCTGGTACAAGGTGAATATCCCGGTGGCCGACGATCTATTCGATGAGCACGTACGACGATTGCGGGGGAGTGATTGAAGTGGCATTGAGTTATGAAGAGCTGAAGGCGAAGCATCCCGTGGATCGGGCGGCGGTCGAGGCGCACAAAGCCCGCATGCTCGCCGAAGTCCGTGCCTACCGGTTGCGTGAGCTTCGTGAGCAGGCCGGACTGACACAGGCTCAGCTTGCCGAGCGCATCGGCGTTGGTCAGCGGCAGGTGTCAAAGATCGAATCCGGTGATTTGGACCGCGCGAAGGTCGGAACGGTCCGCCGCTACCTCGAAGCGGTAGGCGGGAGTCTGGCAGTCGAATACGTCATCGGCGATCAGCGAGTTCAGGTGGCGTAACTGAGAGTTGGGGTATCCCCAGAACGTGGTGACTATTCGGACTCGAGCGTCGTTGCGCCGGACCAACGACGGTGTCACCCGGTGCCGAGCTGAGCCTCACCCTCTGAACGCCGTGACGTCAGGCTTGTGGGTCAGATCTGCGCCGCTGTGCACGGCAGAGTCGCCCGCTTGTGCCGTTTCGTCCTACCGAGGCGTACACTTGGACATCGTCCGCGCCGAGGTGCGCCCTCGTGGCAGTCGGACACACCCCACCATCTGAGACGAAAGGCACGCGGCACCCCCGTGAGCACACAGCACCAGGACACCACCGCCTCGGGCGCGGCAGGCGGATTCTTCGGAACCGGCGGCACCCTCGACCGCTTCTTCCACATCACCGAGCGCGGCTCGACGATCGGCTGCGAGATCCGCGGCGGCTTCGCGACCTTCTTCGCGATGAGCTACATCGTCGTGCTCAACCCGCTCATCATCGGCGCCTCGATGGACTCCACCGGCCACTTCCTCGGCGGCGGCACCGAACCGAACCTGCCGGCCGTGGCCGCGGCGACCTCGCTCGTCTCGGGTATTCTCACGATCCTCATGGGCGTCGTCGGCAACTTCCCGATGGCCGTGTCCTCCTCGCTGGGGCTGTCAGCCTTCCTCACCTACGGCATCGTCGTGCTGCCGGGCATGACCTGGGCTGATGCGATGGGCCTGGTCGTCATCGAAGGCGTCATCCTCCTCATCCTTGTGCTCACCGGCTTCCGCGCGGCGATCTTCAACGCCGTACCCGGCCAGCTCAAGACCGCCATCAGCGTGGGCATCGGCCTGTTCATCGCGCTCATCGGCATGATGAACGCAGGCTTCCTCTCCAAGGGCGAGGGCGCGGCTCTCGAGCTGGGCACCGGCGGATTCCTCTTCGGGTGGCCGGTCCTCATCTTCCTCATCGCGCTGCTGGGCCTGTTCGTCATGTGGTCAGCCCGCGTGCGCGGGGCGATCCTCTACTCGATCCTCGGGGCGACTGCGCTCGCCCTCATCGTCGAGGCGATCGTCGGCATCGGCCCGAAGACCGGCGCCGACGGCGAGATCGCCAACCCCTACGGCTGGGGTCTGACCGTCCCGACGCTCAACCAGGAATGGCTGAGTCTGCCCGACCTGTCGCTGCTCGGCAGCTTCAACCTGCTCGGCTCCTGGCAGCACATCGGCATCGTCGCCGCCTCACTGGCGGTGTTCACACTCCTGCTGGCGAACTTCTTCGACCTGCTCGGCACCATGGTCGCGATCTCGAAGGAAGGCGACATCGTCGACGCCGACGGCGAGATCCCCAACTCCAAGCGGGTCATGGTCGCTGACGCCTTCGGTGCGATCGGCGGCGGACTGGGCTCGATGTCGTCGAACTCCGGGTTCATCGAGTCGACCGTCGGCGTCGGCGAGGGCGCGCGCACCGGCCTGGCCAACGTCATGGCAGGCCTCATGTTCCTGCTCACCATCGTCGCCGCGCCGCTGGCCGCCGTCATCCCGACCGAGGCGGCCGCCCCGACGCTCGTGCTCGTCGGCTTCCTCATGATGCAGCAGGTGCTGCGCATCGACTGGGCCGACGTCGAGATCGCGATCCCGGCATTCATGACCGTCGTCCTCATGCCGTTCTCGTACTCGATCACCAACGGCATCGGCGCCGGCTTCATCAGCTACGTCGTCATCAAGGTGCTGCGCGGCAAGGCCCGCGAGGTCCACCCGCTCATGTTCGTCACCGCGGCGCTGTTCGTCGTCTACTTCGTCTCCGGGCCGATCCAGAACGCCCTCGGCAGCTGAGGTCGGCCGGCGGCAGTCGCGGTGGCGGCGCGAGTTGCGCCGGCCGGTCAGTCGAGGATCACGCGCCTGAGCACTGCCAGCCGCTCCTGCGGGTCGGCCGGGATCTGGCCGGCGAGGTCGTCGCCGGCCGCCAGCGCTCGGCACCACCGCATGACGAAGGCGTTCTTGCCCACCGGCACCCCGAGTGTGTTGCCGATGCGCACGATCTCCCCGCCCAGGTAGTCCGTCTCGATCGAACCGGTGCCGCGGGCCAGCGACTGCCAGGACGACGAGGCGAACTCCTCGACACCGTCGACTTCGCCGATCTGGATCCGGTCCTCGATGTCGAAGGCCTTCGGACTCGAGCCGACGTGGTCGATCCGGGCTGCGGCGTAGACGGCCTTCGCCTCGGCCTTGAGCGCATCGTTGAGCTCGCCGTATTCGATCCCGGGCCCGAGGATCGAGTCGAGCCCATTGGCCAGATTCGTCAGAAGCTTGCCCCAGATATGCGGCCACAGCTCATCGGCACTGCCGAGCGCCTCGGCGGCGAACCCGGCCGTGCCCGCATCGGTCACGAACTGCCGGGCGGTGGCCACCGCCTCGGGATCGGCCGTGACGGGACCGGCGAAATAGGCGCCGTGATCCGGCTGCATGCGCGTGATGACCTCGCCGGGGGAGAGGAACAGTGCCGGCATCCACACGGTCGCGGCGACCACGGTGCGGAAGTGCCGGGGTGCCTGCCGGGCGGCCTCGGTGCCGTTGAGCAGCAGGACGATCGGCAGCAGCTCACCGGCGGTGCCGATGACCGTGCCCGAGGCGCCGGTGACCGGGCGATCGGCCCACTGCGGCAGGGCGGTGAGCGCCTGGTTCGTCTTCGTCGCCAGCACGAGCACGTCACCGGTGCGCAGCTCGACCTCTTCAGGGGAGCGGGCGAGCTCGGGGCGGGCGGTGATGGTGCCCGACGGGGTGCGCATCGCAAGGCCGCCGGCGGCGATGGCGTCGGCGTGCTCGCCGCGGGCGATGACGGTGATGGACAGGCCGGCGTCGCTGCCGGCCGCTGCGAGGGTGCCGCCGATCGCGCCGGCCCCGATGATGACGTACCTGTTCATGCGTCCACGCTACCAAGGCCGGCGACACGGGGTTGAGGGGAAAGTTAGAAAAGAGATTCATGGTTCCGGTCCCGGATTCCATGAATGACTTTTCTAACTTTCGCCGGCGGATGCTTCGAGGGAAGAGTTTGTGGAGCTGTTCATATGTGGAGGCTCTGAAAATATGAATAGCTCTACAAACTTTCGCCTCGACCGCCGGTGCCTAGGTCACCGGTGCGCTCCAGCCGTTCCCGTTAGGCTGGAGAGAGGCCTGCTGAACCAGCGCCACTGCTGAACCAGCGCCACTGCAGCACCACCGCCGCACCGCCCGCACAGCCGTGAAGGAGCCCCATGTATCAGCCCGTCGCCGTTCCGCCGCGCCGCACCGTCGCCCTGACCGGAGCCCGGCTGCTGCCGATCGCCGACGCTGAGGGCAACCCGACACCTGAGATCGCCTCCGGCACGATCGTCCTCGACGAGGGCACCATCACCGCCATCGGCCCCGACGCCGAGGTCGAGGTGCCCGCCGGTGCCGAGGTCATCGACGCCTCGGGCACGGTCATCGCCCCCGGCTTCGTCGAAAGCCACGCCCACATGGGCGTCCACGAGGACGGTGAGGGCGGCGAGAGCAACGACGTCAACGAGATGACCGACCCCGACGGTTCGGCCCTGCGCGCCCTCGACGCGATCAACCCCGCTGACGTCGGCTTCAAGGACGCGCTGCGCGGCGGCGTCACCACCGCCGTCGTCAAGCCCGGCTCCGGCAACCCGATCGGCGGGCGGACCGCGGCACTCAAGACCTGGGGGCGGGTCGTCGACGAGATGCTCATCAGCCAGGACATCTCGGTCAAGTCGGCGATGGGCGAGAATCCCAAGCGCATCTACGGCGAGCGCAAGCAGACCCCGGCCACCCGCCTCGGGGTCGCGAAGGTCCAGCGCGAGGCCTTCGTCAAGGCACGCAACTACATCGCCAACCGGGCGGCCGCCGCCGAGGTGGGGGTCCCCTTCGATCGGGACCTGGGCCTGGAGACGCTGGCCGATGTGCTGACCGGTGACCTCGTGTGGGATCAGCACTGCCACCGCGCCGACGACATCGCCACCGCGATCCGGCTGGCCGAGGAGTTCGGCTACCGGCTCATCATCAACCACGGCACCGAAGGCCACCTCATCGCCGACTACATCGCAGAGAAGGGCCTCGACGTCATCGTCGGCCCGCTCATGACCTCCCGGTCGAAGGTCGAGCTGCGCCACCGCACACTGGCGACCCCGGCAGCGTATGCCAAGGCCGGGGTGCGGTTCGCGCTCACGACCGACCACCCGGTGGTGCCGATCTTCTTCTTCGTCGACCAGGCCCGGTTCGCCGTGCGCGAGGGACTCGACCCGGAGGTTGCGCTGCAGGCGATGACGATCCACCCGGCGGCGATCCTCGGTCTCGATGACCGTGTCGGATCCTTAGCGGTGGGCCGCGACGCTGATATCGTGCAGTGGAGCGCCCATCCGCTCGACTTCGATGCGCGTGTCACCAGCGTCTACGTGTCCGGCCGGCACGTGTACACGCACGATTTCGCCAGCGGTGAGGCATTCGTGGCCGACCCGTTCGGCCCCACCCGGATCCACGAGCCGTGAGCACCGACCGTTCGTCCAGCGGCAGTTCACGTGAGCATCAGATCCATCAGGTAGAACCGAGATCAGACACAGTGTGACGGACAAGAAGGACCAGTGGCAGAAGACAGCGATCGCCCACCGCGCCGGCGCCTGCTGCGCCCGCGCATCCGCAGCAACGGATCACGTGCCGCGGCAGGCGATGGCGCACGCCACAACTCCCACGAGAGCGAAGCCGCGCGGCGAGCCGGAGCCGAACGGCAGACCGGAACGAGCGATCTCGGCGCGGATGCCAGCCAGCCGCTGAACACCAACGAGTACACCGGATCGACCGCCGGCGCCGCACTGCGCACCACCGGCGGGATCCCGCAAGAGACCGTCGCCGAGGCCACGGAGAAGGCCCAGACCGCCCGGCGGCGCGGGCACAAACAGCTCAAGACCCGCGCTCCGCGCGGCAGGAACGGCAGGCGTGCCGGCTCGGCATCTGCTGCCAGCCCGGCCACCGCCTCGGGAACGGCCACGACTCCGGCGACCTCACGCCTGGAGCAGGACCCGGTCGACCCGTCCGAGGCGCTCACCCCGCCGGTCGCCCGCGGCGCCGACGGCAGCTACGGCACGGGTCGGTCGTCCTCCACCCAGCGGTTCCGCCGCAACGGCAGCTCCCGCGGCATCGTCGAGAAGACCAACGCCGCCGGCTCCTCGTCGAAGCGGATGGCCGAACGGCTCGCCCGCAAGGCCGTCGGGCAGATCACCGGCGATTCGATGCCGGCGACCGATCCGATCCCGATCGTCGCCACCCTTAAGGGCACCCCGTATCAGGCGCCGGTGCAGAGCCAGGCGAAGGGCGAGGAGGAAGCCCGCAAGATCATGGAGCTGGCCGTCGACATCGGCTGGATCATGCTGCGCGCCGGCGCCCCGACTGCCGACGTCGAGGTCTCCGTCATCGCCACCTGCACCGCGCTCGGCCTGCCGACCGTCGAAGTCGACCTGACCTCGAACTCGCTCAATGTGCACTACTCCGACCCTGAGGGCCGGCTGCTCAACGTCATGCGCGTCAGCCGCGAGGAGTCGATCCACTACTCGAAGCTCGCCTCCGTCCACAAGCTCGTGACCGACATCGTCGACGGCAAGGTCGAATACCTCGAAGCCAGCGAGCGGATCGACGCGATCCGCCAGCAGCGCCGGCCGTTTGCCGGCTGGTTCGTCGCCCTGGCCTGGGGCATGCTCGTGACCTGCTTCGTGCTGCTGCTCGGCGGCTCGGCAGTCTCAGCGGTCATCGGCTTCGGCATGGCGATCATCATCGACCGCTTCGGTGCGCTGCTCGCCCGCTTCGACGTGCCCCCGTTCTTCACCGCGATGGGCCAATCGACGTTTGCGACCGTGCTGGCAATGGCGGCCTGGACATTCGGGTTCATCGCTGCTCCGCAGTACCTCGTGGCCGCCGGCATTGTGCTGCTGCTGCCGACTGCCGGCCTCATCGCCGCGGTGCAGGACTCGCTGACGAACTTCCCGCTCACTGCCTCGGCCAAGGCCGTCACCGTCGGCACCACGCTGGCCGGCATCGTCTCCGGCATCGCCCTGGGCATCATGGTCGGTCGGGCGATCGGGCTCTCACCCATCGAGGTGATCGTCACCTCCGGCGGAGTCGAGGCGCTGACCACCATCATCTCGCTCATCGCCGCGATCCTTGTCGGCATGTGCGGGGCGATCGGCATGCAGGCCGCCAAGCGTCAGATCCTCATCGCCGGTCTCATCGGCGGCGTCGGCTTCGTCATCTACGTCGGCTGCACGCTGCTGGGTCTGGGCAATGTCGTCACCTGCTTCATCGCCGCCACCGTCGTCGGGCTCATCGTCCGGCCGGTGGCGCTGCACCGCGGTGCGCCGCCGATCGTGCTGCTGCTGCCGGGCATCTTCCCGCTGCTGCAGGGCCTGTCGATCTTCTCGGCTGCCTACCAGATCGTCCAGCCGCAGGACGCGATCCCACTGTCGATGGGCTTGTCCTCGCTGTTCACCGCCGTGACGGCCAACGCCGCGATCGCTGTGGGCGCGGTCTTTGGTGACTTCCTCGCTCGCCCGATCCACCAGCGAGTCAAGGACCGTCGTGAGAAGTCCGATGCCGTCGCCGACGCGACCGCCGGCGCCCACCCGACGTCGACCTCGGGCACGGGGCAGGTCTCCAGCTGAAGCAGCCGGCGCCTCCCGGCTGCTTAGGGCAGCTGCCAGTCGATCGGCTCGCCGCCGCGCTCAGCCAGCAGCGCATTCGCCCGGCTGAACGGCCTCGAGCCGAAGAACCCGCGCGAAGCGCTCAGCGGCGACGGGTGCGGGGACGCGACGATCGGCACATCGCCCAGCCGCGGTGCCAGGGATTGCGCGTCCCGGCCCCACAGGATCGCCACGAGCGGCCCGCCGCCGGCGGTGAGCACCTCGATCGCCCGATCGGTGACCGCCTCCCAGCCCTTGTTGCGGTGCGAGGCCGGGGAACCGGGAGCGACCGTCAGCACCCGGTTGAGCAGCATGACCCCCTGCTCCTGCCAGGGGCGTAAGTCCCCGCTGCTCGGGACCGGGGCACCGAGATCGGCCTGAAGCTCTTTGAAGATGTTCGTCAGCGAACGCGGCAGCGGGCGGACGTCCGGGGCGACAGCGAAGGACAGCCCCATCGGATGCCCGGGCGTGGGATACGGATCCTGACCGACGATGAGCACCCGCACCCCGGACAGCGGTTCGCGGAAGGCGCGGAACACATCGTCACCGGCCGGCAGATACTGCCGGCCAGCAGCCAGCTCAGCGCGCAGGAAGTCGCCCATCGCGGTGATCTGCCCAGCCACCGGGGCCATCGCCTCAGCCCAGTCCGGGGCCATGATCTTCTCAAGACTCATACCGCCATCGTAGCCAGCAGCGACCTCCGCAGACCCCGGCGTGACCGGCAACACAGACGAGCGCTATGCTCAACACAGCGCGTACAACCGCATCGATCCGAAAGGACTCCAATGTCGACGATCGCATGGATCGGGCTGGGCCACATGGGCCTGCCGATGACGAAGAACCTCCTGAGAGCCGGGCACGCTGTGCGCGGCTTCGACCTCTCCGAACCGGCCATGCACGCCGCCGCCGAGGCGGGGGTCACCACGTGTGCTTCGGCTGCCGAGGCGCTTGAAGGCGCCGAGGTCGTGTTCACGATGCTGCCCAAGGGCGAGCACTCGCTGGCAGCCTACGGCGGCGACGAGGGCATCTTCGCCACGGCCGCACCCGGCACCCTGCTCATCGACTCCTCGACGATCGACGTCGCCAGCTGCCAGCAGCTGCACGACCAGGCCAAGGAAGCGGGCTTCGAGTTCGTCGACGCGCCGGTCTCCGGCGGCATCGCCGGTGCCGAGAAGGGCACCCTGGCGTTCATGGTCGGCGGCGAAGAGGCGGCAGTCGAGAAGGCGCGCACGTTCATCGAGCCGATGGCCGGCAACGTCATCGCCACCGGTGCTCCGACGACCGGGCAGGCGGCGAAGATCTGCAACAACCTCATGCTCTTCATCAACATGGTCTCCACCTCCGAGGCCGCGGTGCTCGCCGACCGCCTCGGACTCGACCACTCGGTGTTCTACTCGATCGCGAAGGTCTCCTCCGGTGACTCGTGGCCGCTGCGCACCTGGTACCCGTACCCCGGCGTCGTCGAGACCTCTCCGGCCAACGACGACTTCGCCCCGACCTTCACCGCCGACCTGGCGCTCAAGGACATCAACCTGGCGCTCGCCGCAGGTGAGGACACCGACACCGACCTGACACTCGGCACGATCGTCAAGGGCATGCTCCAGCAGGTCTCGGATGCCGGATCCGGCGGCAAGGACTGCTCGATTGTCAAGAAACTGGTTGACGGCTCCTTCGATGCCTGAGGTTGAGGCTCCTTCGATGCCTGAGCTGGATGCTGCCGCAGCGTGCACACCGCTTTGAACTCCCGCCCCTCACACTGAGGGCCCCTGTTGTGAAAGGACCACACGATGTCAGATTTCCCGCAGCCCACTGACTGGCACATGCTCATCGGCGGCGAATGGGTCGACGCCCTCGACGGGTCGCGCGCCGATGTCATCACCCCCATCGACCGCAACGTCGTCATCGCCCACGTGCCCAACGGCAAGGCCGAGGACGCCGACCGCGCCGTCAAGGCTGCTCGCGCAGCCTTCCCGGCCTGGTCGGGCCTGCACTTCAAGGAGCGTCAGAAGATGCTGACGAAGTGCGCTGATGCCCTGGAGGCCAACATCGACGAGCTCGCCGAGCTCACCGCGCTCGACACCGGCAACGCCAAGCGCACTCAGGCCCGTCCCGAGGCGACGATGCTCTCGGAAATCTTCCGCTACTTCGGTGGTGTCGCCGGCGAGGTCAAGGGCAATACGCTTCCCGCCGGTGAGCAGCAGCTCAACTACACGAAGCGCGTGCCGCTCGGCGTGGTCGCCGGCATCTTGCCGTGGAACTCGCCGCTCATGATCGCCGGCTTCAAGACCCCGGCCGCACTGGCCGCCGGCAACACGATCGTGCTCAAGTGCGCTGAGGACGCACCGCTGACGATCCTGAAGATGGCCGAGATCTGCTCGGAGTTCCTGCCCGACGGCGTCCTCAACGTCGTCACCGGCAAGGGCTCGGTCATCGGCGAGGCCCTCGTCCAGCACCCGGATGTCGACAAGGTCTCCTTCACCGGCTCGACCTCGGTTGGCCGCCACGTCGCCGAGGCGGCTGCCAGCCGCCTGGCGCACTCCTCGATGGAGCTCGGCGGCAAGAGCCCGAACATCATCTTCCCGGATGCGGACCTCGAAGCCGCACTCGATCAGGTGCTGCTCGCCACCCGTTTCGCTCGCCAGGGCCAGTCGTGCACGATGGGTTCGCGCCTGTTCCTGCACGCCGACATCTACGATGACTTCCTCAGCAAGCTCGTCGAGAAGGTCAAGGGACTCAAGGTCGGCGACCCGCGCGATGAGGCCTCCGACATCGGCTGCGTCATCAACCAGAAGCAGTACGACCTCGTCCAGGAGTACATCGACCACGGCAAGGCCGAAGACGGCGTCGAGGTCGCCTACGACGGCCATGACAGCCTCGAGGTCGGCGAACCGGGCTTCTACCACGCCCCGGTGATCTTCGCGCAGGCGAAGAACGACTGGAAGACCTCCCAGGAGGAGATCTTCGGACCCGTCCTGTCTGTCATCCGGTTCTCCACCGAAGACGAGGTCGTCGAGATGGCCAACGACTCCGACTACGGCCTGGCCGCCTACGTCTTCACCGGCGACCTCGGCCGCGGACTGCGGATGGCCGACCGGATCCAGTCCGGCTGGGTGCAGGTCAACCAGGGCGGCCCGCAGGTCGTCGGCCAGGCCTACGGCGGCTTCAAGACCTCCGGCATCGGCCGTGAGCTCTCCCTGGAGGGCATGCTCGAAGGCTTCACCCAGATCAAGCAGGTCAACGTCAAGATCAGCTGACCCGCCCAGCAGACCCGCGGCTGACCCGCCCGCGGGTCC
>NZ_JALXPM010000065.1:0-12110 GCF_025147615.1 Brevibacterium luteolum
GCGAGCAGCTTCTCGCAGGCGGCCAGCCGCACGCACACGGCGAAGCCCTCGACGGCCGTCTCGACATCCTCGAGTGTCGGCATCGACGGAGCCACCCGGATGACGGCGTTGTCCGGATCGAGCTTGTACGGGTGCGTCGAACCAGCAGGGGTGAGCTTGACCCCGGCCTCGGCGGCGAGCTTGACGACCCGATCAGCGGTGCCGGGCATCACCGAGACGGTGACGAAGTACCCGCCGTTGGGATCCGTCCACGTCGCGATGTCATCGTCGCCGAGGCGCTGACCGAGGATCCGGGAGACCGCCTCGAACTTCGGGCGCAGGATCTCGGCATGCTTGACCATATGGTCGACGACCCCGTCAGCATCACCGAAGAAGCGCAGATGCCGCAGCTGATTCACCTTGTCCGGCCCGATCGACGCGGCCGCGAGATGCCCGGTGAACCAGGAGACGTCGGCATCCGAGGCGCCGAAGAACGCGACACCGGCACCGGCATGGGTGACCTTCGATGTCGAGGCGAAGATCCACACCCGGTCCGGGTTGCCGGCCTCAGCTGCCAGGGACAGGATGTCGATCACCTCGGCGTGCGGCTGGCGCAGGTGGTGGAGGGCATAGGCGTTGTCCCACAGCAGCTTGAAGTCCTCGGCTGCGGTCTTCATCGACACGAGCCGGCGTGCGCGCTCGTTGCTGATGGTGATGCCGGTCGGGTTCGAGTACATCGGCACCAGCCACATGCCCTTGATCGTCGGGTCGGTGGCCACCAGCTCTTCGACCTGCTCAAGGACCGGTCCCTCGTCGTCCATCTCCACGGAGACGAGCTCGAAGCCGAGCGCCTCCGCCAGATCGAAGTGACGGTCGTAACCGGGCACCGGGCACAGGATGCGGCGCGGCTGCTGGGCCCACGGGGTGGTGCCTGCTGAGGTGCCGAACAGGCAGGCGAAGCTCAGCGCCTGATGCATAAGGGTGAGCGAGGAGTTGCCCTGGGCGAGCAGCTGGGATGCTGGGACCTTGAGCAGCTGACCGAAGATCTCCCGCAGCTCGATGAGACCTTCCAGTCCGCCGTAGTTGCGCACATCGACGCCGCTGGGGGACAGGCAGTCATCAGCGGTGACGTTCGTGAGCATGTCCGCGGCCAGATCGAGCTGCTCGGCAGAGGGCTTCCCGCGCGTGATGTCGAGGGCGAGTCCGCGCCCGGCGAACGCCTCGTAGTCGGCGTGAGCCTGCTCCAGCGCAGCCTCAAGATCGGAACGGGACAGGTCAGTCAGGGACATGGGGGAGATCCTCTCACAGCGCGACGAGATCGGTGTCTCCTATACTACTGGCGTGCCACAATCCCCACGCGCCCAGTCACCGCTGATTCCCGTGCTGCTGGGCATCATCACAGCCGTCGTGCTCGGTGTGCTCATGTGGTTCCCCCAGCACCTCGTCCTCGGTGCTGTCACCGGCATCGCCCACCTGCAGTCATTCCGCGCACTGGCCACCGCCGCCCTCATCGTCTTCCTCGCGCTGCTGTCTCTGAGCTTCGTCGTCGGCCGCGGCGTGCGCTTCTGCGCCGGGTTCATCGCCACCTCGCTCATCTTCGTCGCTGTCAGCCTCGGCGTGCTCGGTCTGCGCGGCGGCACCTCGCAGGCCCAGCTGCCCGCTGTGCCCGGTGATCTGCGGGTCATCTCAGCGAACCTGTTCTTCGGCGCCGGCAGCCTTGATGATGTGCTCGGCCCTGACGCCAGGGGAGCAGGGGTCATCGCCCTGCAGGAGACCGACCGGCAGACCCTCGTCGAGGCTCTTGAGCAGCGTGGTATTGCCGGGGACTACCGCATTGCCCACCGGGCGGTCTTCGACGGTGAGGCCGGCACGGTGCTGGCCGTGCACAATTCCCTGGAACCTGAGGAACTTGCCGATCCCGAGGCGTCGCGCGCCTTCGTGGGCATGCGCACCAGGCTTGGGGACATGTATGCGGTGCATACGCACGCGCCGATCCAGCGCAGCCTGGTCCAGCGCGAATGGCAGCGCACCGTCTCTGCTGCCGCGGGCCTGTGTCAGCCCGGCAGCAGCGTCCTCGTGGCAGGCGACTTCAACGCCACTCTCGACCACGCCCCGTTCGCAGTGCCTGAGGGCTGTGCGGATGCAGCCCGCAGCCTGCGGACGGCCGGAGCCAGTACGTGGCCTGCCAGCTGGCCTGGCCTGCTCGGCGCGCAGATCGATCACCAGGTCTACGATCGGGCTGCCCTGCACCCGATCGGCGGGCAGATCCTGGAGATCTCCGGATCCGATCACCGCGGCATCGTCATCGACTACCACCTGCCGCCGGAGACGCAGCAGTGACCTCCCAGCCGGCCGAGAACGACTTGCGCTACGGAGCGGGCCCCAAGATCCCACAGCAGACCCGGACAGCCCACGGGCGCCGCTTCGGCACGACCGCCGAACTCTACGACGCCGTCCGGCCTGGATACCCGGCTGATGCCATCGACGCTGTGCTCGCCGAGGCGGCTGACCGGCAGTTCGATGTCTGCGACCTCGGGGCCGGCACCGGGCTGCTGAGCCGCGACCTGCTGCTCGATGACCGGGTCGCCGAACTCACTGCCGTCGATCCGGATGAACAGCTGCTCGCCCGCAATCCCGCCCAGGTGCGCGTCGGCACCGCCGAGGCGATCCTGCTGCCGGATGCCTCCGTCGACCTCGTCACCGCCGCCCAGGCCTGGCACTGGTTCGACCCGCAGGCCGCCGGTGCGGAGATCGCCCGGGTGCTGCGCCCCGGCGGCAGGCTGGCGATCCTGAACAACCAGCTCGACGTGCGCATCCCGTGGGTGCTGCGCCTGGCCCGGATCATGCACGCAGGCGACGTCTACCGGCCCGGCTGGCAGCCCCACCTCGGGCACGGGTTTACGACTGAACCCACCCAGGAGCACCTCTTCACCACACCGGTCACCATCGACACCGTCGTCAAGCTGGCAGCCACCCGGTCCTATTGGCTGCGCTCCAACGAGCGCACCCGCTCCCGGGTCGAAGCCAATATCCGCGACTATCTGGCCCATGAGGCCGGATTCGACACGGCCGGCACATTCGAGCTGCCCTATCTGTGCCTCGTGAGCATCTCACGCTTGCCGACCGCAGACTGAGACATCCCTGGTCGCAGGCGCGCCCACCCACGTCAGGGGAGTGGCGGCATGAGAGGATGGACGCAGAGTCAGGAAGGAGACGTCATGCGTGGAATCCAGCTCACTGAGCACGGCGGACCCGAGGTGCTGCAGTGCTCCGAACTGCCCGAACCGCAGGCAGATGGAAAGGTCCTCGTCGAGGTCAAGATGGCCGGCATCAATCGCCGCGACGCGCTCATCCGCGAAGGCGCAGGCCCGCAGTACCGTCCGCACCTGCCGCTCATCCTCGGCTCCGATGCCGCCGGCGTCCGCCGCGACACCGGCGAGGAGGTCATCGTCTTCCCCTCGCTCAACTGGGGTGACTCCGACGCCTGCGCCGGCCCGGACTTCAGTATCCTCGGCGGCCCGAGTGACGGCACCTATGCCGAGCTCATCGCCGTGCCGGAAGAGAACCTGTACCCCAAGCCCAAGCGGATGGCCTGGGCCGAAGCCGGTGCACTCGCACTCTCAGGCGTGACAGCCTACCGCGCCTTGTTCACCGTCGGGCAGCTTGAGAAGGGCCAGACCGTCGTCATCCTCGGCGCCGGTTCGGGGCTCTCGCTGCTGGCCCTGCAGCTGGCGGTCAAGGCCGGTGCGCGTGTGGCGGTGACCTCGTCGAATCACGACAAGGTCAACCTTGCCAAGGAACTCGGCGCCGTCGCCGGTGTCGACTACACCGTCGACGACTGGGAGCTGACGCTGCGCGATGAGATCGGCGAGGCCGACCTCGTCTTCGACTCCGTGGGCTCGACGTTGCAGGAATCGGTCATGATGCTCAAGCCCGGCGGCGCCGTCGTCGCCCTCGGCGGGACGGAGAACCAGGGCGTCGTCGAGGACTTCGACATCCGCACCCTGTACCTGGCCCACAAGCGCGTGCTCGGCACCGCCATGGGCTCCCCGCGGGACTTCGCCGGCCTGCTCGATATGGTCGAAGACGGTTCGATCGACCCGATCATCGACTCCGTCTACCCGCTCGACGAGGCGGCAGAGGCCCACTCGCAGCTCGATTCGAACCTGCGCTTCGGCAAGATCGTGCTGAGCACCGACTGAGCCGCAGCACAGCTCCGGCGTCCCCCAGCATTAGGAACTGAGACACGAAACGGGCCGCACACCTGAGCAGGTGTGCGGCCCGTTGGCGTGATGAGCTGGGCGCAGGAGCGCTCAGCCGATCAGGCCTGGGTCTCGTCGCCGGAGATGACGTCTCCGCGCTGGGTGTGGTTGACCGAGATCTTGCGCGGCTTGGCCTCTTCTGCGACCGGGATGGTCAGCAGCAGCACGCCGTCCTCGTAGGCGGCGGTGATCTGGTCGAGGGCGATGCGGTTGCCCAGCGTCAGCTGGCGGGCGAAGGTGCCCGTCGGGCGCTCACGGCTGAGCCACTGCACCTCGGAGCTCTCCGTCGAAGCGGTCCGCTCGGCGCGCACCGTCAGCGTGCGATCCTGCACGTCGACATCGATGCTCGACGGATCGACACCGGGCATGTCGATGCGGGCGACGAAGGCGTCGCCGTCGCGGTACAGGTCCATCGGCAGGGCGGTGCTGTTCGGGGTGCGGGTGATGTCGGAGAAGAAGCGGTCGAGATCGCGGATCGGATCGAACTTTGCAGCCATGGCAGGCTCCTTTCGGTCAGCTGGTCGCTTACGTTGAGTCTAACGCGCTCAAGTTTGGTTTCATTCCCGTCACTTGACCAGTTTCCTGGGAATCACCTCAGTCTCCGTAGAGTGGGCACATGGACTTCGTCAGTGTTGTCGGCGCCCTCATCCCGGTCGCCGGCCTCATCTTCTTCGGCTGGGTGCTGCGCCGGCTGCGGCTGCTGAGTGACCCTGATTTCTGGTCCGGTGCCGAGAAGCTCGCCTACTTCGTCCTACTGCCGGTGCTGCTCTTCCGCAACATCTCAGCTGTCGACATCTCCCACATCGACATCGGCCGCCTGGCCGCCGCCCTCGTCCTGCCGACGATCGGCATCACGATCATCCTCTTCGCACTCAACCGGGTGCTCGCCTCCGACCGGCCATCGTTCACCTCTGTGGTCCAAGGTGCGATCCGGTTCAACACCTATATCGGCCTGTCTCTGTCGGCGACTCTCTTCGGCCCGGAGGGCGCGGCACTGGCTGCCATCGTCGGCGCGGTGCTCGTCCCACTCGTCAACGTGCTCTCCTCGATCGCCTTCGAGCTCTTCCTCGTCGACAAGCGCTCCTGGCTGGCACTCGGCCGCTCGGTCATCCTCAACCCGCTCGTGCTCGGCTGTGCTGCCGGTGGGGCGTGGAATGTGCTGCCGGTGACCACGCCCGAGGCGGTGGCCGGGATGATCGATCCGCTCGCCGCTGCCGCGCTGCCGATCGGCCTGCTGTGCGTCGGTGCTGGCATCCGGCGGTTCTCGGTGCGCGAGCACGCCGTCGCCTTCGTCTCAGCGACCGTGCTCAAGCTGCTCATCGTCCCGGCGGTTACGGTCGTCTCGCTGCTGGCATTCGGCGTCAGGGGAGAGGCTGCTGTCGTCGGGCTCATCTTCCAGTCGATCGCCACAGCCTCCAGCGCCTATGTCATGGCTCGGCAGCTCGGCGGCAACGCCACTCTCATGGCCGCTCTCATTGCAGGTCAGACGGTCATCTCGATGCTGACCCTGCCGATCGTCTTGACGACCGGCGCACAGTTGCTGCTGTGAGAGCCTTTCGAACTCCTCACATTCACCGGATTCGGTGTGCATCTCCACAGGGGCACGGATTAAACTCTGATTCGTCCCCGCATCCCCGTCTGCACCCAGGATCGTCTCCTCATGTCGCGTCGTCCCCGCGCCGCTGTCGCTTCAGCGGCGATCGCAGCCCTGCTGCTCAGCGGCTGCGCCTCGAACGGCACCAGCCGCGAGGCAGCAGCACAGGTCACCGCACTCGCCGATGGCCGCACACCGTTCGCCGCTGCAGCCGAACCTGCCGATGTGCTCGGCCAGCGCCACGAATCCGACAGCCCGGACTATACTCTGCGCTTTCCCGAGGTTCGCGGTGCTGAGGCGTTCAATCGGAAGATCAGTGACTTCGTCAGCGAGCTGCGCCGCCAGCGGCTGCCCGAATCCGAGTCATCAGGCGCAGGCGGAAAGAAGCCTGTGCCGGGGGAGTACGAGCTTGACTGGCAGGTGACGCAGAACTGCCGCAGCCACGTCTCCTTCCTGCTCCATGACCGCAGCACTCTGCCCGGTGCCGGACCGGAGGCCTATTACACCAAGGTGCTCGACCGTGATGCCGGAACCGAGATTCCGGCAGCCGAGCTGTTCACCAAGGCAGGGCAGCGAGAACTCGCCACCCACGTGCTTGAGGCCTTGCAGCGCAAGGGCTACCGGACCAGCGCCCATGACGCCGCGCACCTGAGCAGTGTGCAGGTCGAAGCCATCACCACCGGCACTACCGTCGACGGACACGGGGGACTGGTGACCCACCTCGGCAGCGGCATCGTCAATGCCCGCGGTGACGATTCGGTGGCCGTGAGCTTCACCGGCGACCAGGTCCGCGACTGGCTGACAGCAGCCGGGCGGGAGTGGCTGAACGACTCGGCGCCTGGGCCGCAGCTCAAAGCAGGGCAGAAGATTCCCGAGCACGTCACCCGCGACCGCAACGATGTCGACTGCGCTGAGACCAAGTGCGTGGCCCTGACCTATGACGACGGTCCGGGCGAGGACACCCCACAGCTGCTTGACGCGCTGGCGGCCGAAAGCGTGCCGGCAACGTTCTTCGTCAAGGGCACCTCGATCGCGGGCAATGAGGCGACGCTCAAGCGGATCGCCGAGGAGGGCCATGAAATCGGCAGCCACACATGGAACCATCCGCAGCTGACGAAGATCTCGCGATCGGCAGCCGAGCGGGAGCATGCCCGCATCAACGGCGCGATCGAGAAGGTGACAGGGGAGAAGCCCACGGTCTTCCGCCCGCCTTACGGCGCCTTCGCCAAGGGTGTTCCCGACGGCGGGCTGCCGTCGATCATCTGGAGCCTGGACACCAATGACTGGCAGAACAAGAAGGCACCGGAGAAGACCGTCAAGGCCGCGACCACTGACGTGCGGCCAGGCGACATCATTCTCATGCACGACATCCACAAGCCCAGTGTCGAAGCCAGCCCGCAGATCATCGCCAAGCTCAAGGAACAGGGCTTCACGCTGGTGACCGTCAGCGAGCTCTTCGGCGGGGAACTCAAGCCAGGGCAGAGCTACTACAGCGATGAGCGCAAGGAGGGCAGCCGCCACATTCCGCGCTGGGCTGGGTGAGAGCCAATGACATTGCCTGGCGGCTGCGTGGAACCGGCAGGTCGGCTACCAGGTGAGTCTCAGCATTGGGTATCCTTGTTCCGAGACACGCAATGGCCCGCTCAACAACCCGTTTCAGGAGGTGTATCACGTGGCAGACATCATCATCTCCATGTGCATCGTCGGTGCAGTCATGTTCGCGCCGATGGTCGCAACGCTTTTCATGCCGGCCGGACGCGGTCGCACGACCGTGACCAGCCAGGACGACTGAGGAAAGCACTCGTCTGCCAGCCTCGCTGAGCGGAACGATGACGGATACGGTGCACTGCCACGAAGGCGGTGCACCGTTTCGCATTCAAGGGACACTCCAGCACCGGTGAGGGAGAGTGGCTGGCTCTGGCGCCGGGCAGATGTGTGCGGGAGCGTCTGAAACTGTAGTTTACATAATGTATATTATCGGCGTACGACGGTGATTGCGGGAACTAGGCGCGCAGCGGTGTCAATGTGCTCACGCTCGGCTGCCTCCACCTGTCTTCATGGTCGCACGGACTGCGCCTGCCGCAGCGTATGCGTATGGCCATCTGCCTGCCGTGTGCGTTCGGGTGTCTTTGACGCTCCGGTGTCTGCGGGTGCGCAGCGTTCGCACTCCATATAGACGTTGTCGTGACCCTCGTGTCGTGTCCTCGACTGCACTGGTGATGTTGCTCTAGTGACGTTCTGTCGGTGGCTGCCCTCTGGTCATGGATACGTCATGTGGCATTCCTGGCCCCTGCGAGGTCACGGCTGCACTGTCTCCCGCGCATCAGAACAGACGCCCAGGGCACATGCGGGTATGCGGAATTATTATGTCAACCTGCCTGTACGGCCCTCGTCTGCTCACGTTTGAGTCCCGCGTCAGCGGCCGTGCAGTGCTGACGACGATTCGTCGAGCTGCCCGCGTAGCTGCCCGCTGGGCATGCGTGAGGAGTTGCGGGCCATCCGAACAGAGGCGACCACCGCCTCGGGAACGACCCCTACTCCCCTGTACCACTCCAGCGCTTGTCTCTATTCTGGAATGTTTCCAGGTTAGGCGTTCTTTGCCTTACTGGAGCCGCTTGCAGGCCTGCTATAAGCTCGAAACTGCGCACATGCCCGCAGGATGAATCGCTGAGAACGCGATTGTCGCCTCACCCGGACCGAAGGCGAATCTCCTGCACCTCACTACTGGTCCGATCACCCACACGATCGAAAAGGAGCAGTTATGGAACTCACCCAGAACATGGCCGCCGCAGTCAGCGACCAGGTCACCATGGAACTCGAAGCCTCTATCGTCTACCTGCAGCTGTCCATCGAACTCGAAGACCAGGATCTCACCGGCATGAGCTCGTGGATGCGGGCACAGGCCGAGGAGGAGCAGGTGCACGCCGCGAAGTTCATCCAGCACGCGCTCGACCGCGGCACCTCGCCGCAGATCGGCACCATCACCGCTCCGAGCTTCGCCGGCAAGTCCCCCGTCGAACTCTTCCAGGCCGCTCTCGATCACGAGCGCAAGGTCTCCGAGTCGATCCGCAACCTGTACCGGACCGCTCATAAGGAAGATGACATCGACATCATCCCGCTGCTCAACTGGTTCATCGACGAGCAGGTCGAAGAAGAGGCCACCGTTGGTGAGATCGTCGGCCAGCTCGAACGCGTCGGCGAAGACGGAAACGGCATCCTGCGCATGGACGCCAAGCTCGGCGCCCGCACTCCGGACGTCGTCGCTGCCGAAGGCTGATACGTCGCCAGCACTGCTGACCGGCAGCCTGCGCTGAGGTCACGCCGATGCGAAAGCGCCCCCTGTCCACGCGGACAGGGGGCGCTTTCTGCGTCACAGGCACCGAGGGGTCAGAGGACTTCCCAGTCGACGGTGATGACACCGGATCCGATGCCGCCGACGGCCTTCATCGCACCTTCGCTGAGGTCCAGGCAGCGGCTGCCGACGAACGGCCCGCGATCATTGATGCGCACGACGACGGACTTGCCGTTGGCCTTGTTGGTCACCTTCACCTTGCTGTTGAAGGGCAGCTTCTTGTGCGCGGCGGTGATGCCCATCGGATCATAGGACTCACCACTGGCTGTCGTGTGGCCGGTGTTGTAGTACGACGCCTTGCAGGTGCCGCCCTGGCCGGAGGCTTCGGTGTTCTGCTTCGGCTCGCTCTTATCGCGCTTCGGGCTGGAGTCCTTCTTGGAATCCGAGGACTTGTCCTCGTTCTCTGTGGATGCGCCGGTCGCGGCTTCAGCGGCGGCTGGCGTCGGGATCTCCGGGATGACCGGTGGCGGCGGAGGCGGCGTGGGCTTTGGTGATGCGGCGATCTCCTGGGAACCCGACTTCTCCTTCGACCGGCTGACGGCATCGTCCCAGTCCTTGAGCAGCTTCTCTGCGTGCGCATTGTCGGTTGATACGGCCTGTGCTGAGGCGGGGCCGGTGCGCGGCTGCTCTTTGCTGCTGAAGACAACGCGCTCAGGGGTGCCGCTGTCGGCTGGGGCGAGCATGAGGCCGGAGACGGCCAGGCTCGCCACTGCTGCAGTCGGGACAGCTAAGGCCGCCCAATTCGGCATGCGCTTGGTCGATCTGAGAATGCTTGCCGCTGATGCCGGCTCCTCATCGATGTCACTGTGGCGGCCGTGCCGCCGTGGTCCGAATGCCCGGAAGAAGTCAGCGATCGATGCTGAGAGCTTTGTCCTCGGCGCAGAGTGCTTGCCCACAATCAGGCCCTTCTCACTTATGTGGCTGTGACAACACTCACAGCTTATGTAACGGTACGGTAAAGCGCCACCCATCTGGCGCATTCTGAGGAAACACTGATGAAGGTCCTGCATCCGGTGATGGATGCAGGACCTTCAAGCAGGGCAGCCTGTCACTCAGGGTTGGCGGTAGTCGGTGTCAGCAGCAGTGCGGTCTGCGGCAGCCGGCGGCGTGACGGTGGTGTCGACCGTTCCCTCAGCAGGCTCCGCGACCGTGTCCACGGTGGTGTCGGCATCGTTGCGGCGGACGAACTCCCGGGCCTTATCGGCACCAGTGCTCACACCGCGCTGGACGGTGGTGAAGGTCTGATCCATGCGGCCGGAGAACTGCTCCTGGGCACCGGAGAGGAGCTTCGTGAGCTTCTCTTCGGTCCAGTCGACGGCCTTATCGGACTTCGACAGGGTGGTCTTCGCCTGTTCCCGGCCCTTGTCGACAGCCCAGCGCGCCCGGTCCTGGTAGGCGCGGGATCGGCCGCGCGGGTTGTCCTTCAGCAGGCGAGCTTCGTCGCGCAGCTGGCTCGTGCCCTCACGCGCGGTGCGCCCGAGCACATCGGCGAAGCTGCGGCCGTAGGCGAATGTCCGGCCGGCGAGCTTGCGCATCCGGTCGGTCGTCGACGTGTCGGTGGAGTCGTGGACAGCAGTCGGTTCGATGGGTTCGTTCTCACTGCGTTTCATAATCATCCGTCCTCGTAGATTGCGCGCTGAAGCCAGTATGACAGCACTGGCTGAGACTTCGATTCAGGCATCACCGATATTCGCGACATGTCGCAGCCGGCCTGCAATAGGCTGGCTGGTATGACTGCTGCGCGCCCGGACATCATCGCCCATCGCGGAGGCCTGTGGCCCGGAACAGAAGAGAACACCATGGCAGCCTTCGAACAGGCCGTCGCCCACGGTGTCACGCTGCTCGAGACCGATGTGCACCTGTCAGCAGACGGAGTGCTCTTCGCCGCCCACGATGATGATCTTGAGCGAATCGCCGGGCGTCCCGAGCAGCTCGCCGAGCTTCCAGCTGCAGAACTGGAGGCGATCGAACTCACCGCCGGCGGGACACTCCCCCGGCTGACTGACCTGCTGGAGGCATTCCCCACCGCCCACTTCAACATCGACGTCAAAGCCGACCGCTCGGCAGCCGCGGTGATCCGGCTGCTGCGCGGCCGCAGGGACACCGCACGCCTGCGCTTGGCCGCCTTCTCCACCCGCCGCCTGAACGTCCTGCGGCAGGCGCTGCCGGGCGTCGCCACCTCGCTGGGCACCACCGAGGTGGTGCGGCTGCGTCTCCTCGGCGCCGGTGGCTGGCGTCTCGACCCCTCAGTCGACGCTGTGCAGGTCCCGCCGAGCCGGTACGGATTCCCGGTCATCACCGCAGGCTTCATCCGCGCTGCCCACAGTCTCGGACTCCGCGTCGATGCGTGGACGATCAACGAGCCCGCGGAGATGCGCCGTCTGGCGCGCCTCGGGGTCGACGGGCTCGTCACCGATGATCCGCTGACGGCCCAGGCGGTGCTGGCCGAGGCGGTTTAGGCGGGAATGAAACGAGTCGCTAGACTGTTCTGGTTGCCAAGAGCTTGAAAACCATCATCGGAAGGTGTGCAACAGATGAGTGAACGCAGTCTGCGCGGTACCCAGCTGGGCTCCCGAAGCCTCGAATCGGAAGTTGGTGTCGAACCTGCCCCGCGCCAGATGGTCGAGTACGTCTGCGAAGACGGCCATAAGTTCACCGTCCCCTTCTCCGTCGAAGCCGAAGTTCCGGCCACCTGGGATTCGGGAACGCATGGCATCGGCACGCGCGTCGGAGGCGAAGAGCCCGACGAGGAGCCGGAGAAGCCGGTGCGCACCCACTGGGACATGCTGCTGGAGCGCCGCTCCTTCGACGAGCTGCAGGTGCTCCTCGATGAGCGTCTGGCCATTCGCCGTGGGGAGATCCCGCCACAGGTCTGATGACCTGACGCGGCAGATATGCCGCGGCCATTGAACGCAGAGAGGGG
>NZ_JALXPM010000066.1:0-11817 GCF_025147615.1 Brevibacterium luteolum
GGCAGCGCCACGCCGTGTCCTGGAATCACTGATCCACACCCTCAATTACGAAGAGCCCTTCAACCTCGGCGGGCGCTCATCGTCATGCCTTAATGCTACGTCAGAGACGAGCGCTGGCGTCCGTCAATGCTCACGTGTAAGCGTCAAACATACCGGCGTGCTGTCTCCCGCAGGCGTTCGGCGTGAGCATAGAGATCTGATGGACGGTCGATATCGACGACTTCCTCAGTCTTATCGCCGTTCATCAGGCCGACCCTCAACCGCTCAGGGTTATTGAATCGGAGCCGGCAGATCGGCTTGCGATTGTTGTCATCGAAGATAATCGCGCAATAGCTCTTCGCATCACGCATGTGAACACGTTCCACCGCAATTTCACTGCTGAGGATCGCCTGAACAATGTAGTAACCATGCTGCTCGTCGTCGGTAGTCTCAATACCGTCGTCACCGGCGTCTGTTGGTGGAGCTTCTTCCGTCTCTTCAACCGGAGCTTCTTCCGTTTCATTACTTCCGAGCGCGGCGGACAGACGGTTGTTGACCTGGTCGCCGATGAATCGGCTGAGTCCTTTTGCGACGAGCGGTGTCAGCTCTTCTCGAACGCGCTGTGTGATCCGGCCAGAGTAGATCCGGTTGAGAACGAGGGTTGCCATGTCATAGGAGATCTCTTTGGCCTCGGCGGCGAATACTCGTTTGGCTGCAGACACATACTTGAGCTCTTCCGCAGCGCTCAGCACTGACTCAAGGTCAAAGTTCTGTTTGCTGAGCTTCTCCAGTTCATGCACTGCCACTCTGTCTACGTCTTCGACGGTGAACTCCAAGAAAGGCTTGGCGTCCATGCGATTCGGTTCGTCAAGGTCGGTATAGAAGCGGTACTCATTGCCATTCGTCAGCACAGCAATCCGCGCCGTCGTCACGTTGAAGTATCGGTAAAGCTGAGATGCGTTCTCGAGACTGAGTGGCTCGCTAAGTTTCTTGCACTCGATGAGAATTGCGACTTCATCATTCTTGACGATGGCGAAGTCGATCTTCTCGCCCTTTTTCAAACCGACGTCAGCTACGAACTCAGGGATGACTTCGTCAACGTTGAAGACATCGAAGCCCAGTACGTCTTGGATGAACGGCATGATGAGGGCTGTTTTCGTCGCCTCTTCGGTGAGGACTGAGGGTCGGATCTTGGAAAGCTTTCGGGCAAGAATTCGAAGTTGTTCTTCAACCTCACTCATGTGAGCCTCCTGCGAATTTGGTGACCTTCTTCACATGCTACTACGGCGTCAAGTTGAGACAACTTGGTCTTTGCCGGGAAGTGGCATTACAGCGAAAATCGGCGCGCGCCTGCTGAATCACTGCCCGGGTCGCATCTGGGAATTGTCAACACCTCATTGCTGGCAATCATGTTCCGCTGTCTCTTTGCCTGGAAGTGGCGATTTGACGCCCAGGCCGAAGAGAAGGCCGGGGCTGGAATGGTCTGCGGTGTCCTCACCGGCAAGCTCGATGAATCTGGCTTAGACGGCAGCGGTGCCACCGGGGTCATCGGCTCAATGGCCGACCTGCCCCAGCGCCTGCTGAAGAGCTGACTGATGGTGCTGCGGGCAGTGGGCGCTTCATTGCAATCCTGACCTTACGCGTCAGGCTGGGCGACAATGATGTCGCCCAGCCTTAGGTGTTACAGCAGACCGTATGCCTGGTCGTGAAGAAGCTCGTAGATCTTTTCAACGACTCTGACTATTGCTGCGGAGACCCACAGAAGCATTGCGCAGAAGAAGACGCTGAAGAGCGCGAAGCTCGCTTCCCCGTCCATCAGAATTAAGAACCCGATCACAGTGAAGATAGCAGCGAAAACCCCGACGACTCTCGAGTACCCAAGCCGAGCCCTTTCCGGCAAGTGAATCTGCTTGGGCGAGGAGGCAGCTTGCTCTGCAGCCCGTCGCTCGCGGCGAGTTCGTCGTGGCCCCTGGACTGGGGGAGCCGAGATCTTCTTGGGTGGTTCCGGCTGTGTCATTCGCCATTCCTTTTTCGGTCAGCTGTATGCGGCGGCGGGATCAGACGAGATGAGTCTAGCTGGAGGTCAGGTGGCTAACGAGAGCACCCCAGTCGGCGGGAAGTGCTGCAAACGGACCCCTTTGAATCGGAGGAGGTTCGTACAGTCGCGGAACCGTGCGAGCCTCTTGGCGTTTACGTCTCTCCTGCGCCGAAAGGGGGATTCAGATTCAGATCAGCTCCCACGCATCGGTGAGCACCGAGCGGATGATCTGCTCCATCTCCTCGAAGTCCTCCGGGCCGCAGGTCAGCGGCGGGGAGAGCTGGATGACCGGTTCGCCGCGGTCATCGGCGCGGCAGTACAGGCCGCGCTCGTACAGGGCGGAGGAGACGAAGCCCTTGAGGACGCGTTCGCACTCCTCAGCGGTGAAGGTCTCCTTCGTCGCCTGGTCCTTGACCAGCTCGATGCCGTAGAAGTAGCCCTCGCCGCGCACATCGCCGACGATCGGAAGGTCGAGCAGCTTCTCCAGGGTCTTGCGGAACGTCGGTGCGTTCGTGGCGACCCGGGTGTTGAGCTCTTCGCTTTCGAAGATGTCGAGGTTGGCCATCGCGACGTGGCAGGCAACGGGGTGACCGCCGAAGGTGTAACCGTGGTAGAAGGTCTCTCCGCCCTTGCCGAAGGGCTCGAACAGACGATCGGAGGCGATCATCGCACCCAGTGGCGCATAGCCGGAGGTGATGCCCTTGGCGCAGGTGATGATGTCGGGCACGTAGTCGAAGTCGTTGCAGGCGAACATCGAACCGATGCGGCCGAAGGCGCAGATCGTCTCATCGGAGACGAGCAGCACGTCGTGCTCATCGCAGATCTCGCGCACCCGCTCGAAGTAGCCCGGCGGCGGCGGGAAGCAGCCGCCGGAGTTCTGCACCGGCTCGAGGAACACGGCTGCCACCGAATCGGCGCCCTCGAACTCGATGGCCTCCGCGATGCGGTCGGCTGCCCACTGGCCGAAGGCCTTCTCATCGCCGGCGAAGCGGTCATCGGCACGGTAGAAGTTGGTGTTCGGCACCTTGTGGGCACCCGGCACGAGCGGAGCGAACTGATTGCGCAGATCCGGCAGGGAGGTGACGCTCAGCGCGCCGTGCGGAGTGCCGTGGTAGGCGGTGGCGCGGGAGATGACCTTGTGCTTGCCGGGCTTGCCGGTGAGCCGGAAGTAGTTCTTCGCCAGCTTGAGCGCCGACTCGACGGAGTCGCCGCCGCCGGAGGTGAGGAACACGCGGTTGAGGTCACCGGGGGCGTAGCCGGCCAGGCGCTCAGAGAGCTGGATGGCCGGTTCGTGGGTGTATGACCACAGGGGGAAGAAGCCGAGTTTCTTCGTCTGGTCGTAGGCGGCCTGGGCGAGTTCCTCACGGCCATGGCCGACCTGGACGACGAACAGGCCGGCAAGCCCGTCGATGAGCTTTCTGCCGGTGTCGTCGAAGATGTGGTGGCCCTCGCCGTGGGTGATGACCGGGGTGCGGTCGCCCTCGAAGAGGTGCTTGTGATTGGCCATGTGCATCCACACGTGATCGCGGATGCCGGTTTGAAGGTTGTGCTGTTCCACGTGGTTCTCCACTTCCTAGCGTGTGCCCCAGTTGTACTTCTGGTCCCAGAGCTTGAGGTACATCATCGTCTCGGTTGATTCGACATGCTCGATCGAGCGCAGCTGCCGCAGCAGGGCCAGCAGCTCATCGTCATCAGCGCAGACGACTTCGATGAGAATGTCGTAGACCCCTGCGGTGACGACGGTGTAGTCGACCTGCGGGAGCTGGCTGAGGATCTCGGCGGTCTCAGTGATGTCTCCGCTGACCTTCACCCCGATCATCGCCTGCCGGTTGAAGCCCAGCTGCAGGGGAGAGGTGACGGCCACGATCTGCATGACCCCGGCGGCGGTGAGTTTGGAGACCCGCTGGCGCACGGCCGCTTCGGACATGCCGATGTCGCGGCCGATCTCGGCATAGCTGCGCCTGCCATCCCGCTGGAGGGCCTCGATGATCGCCTTGGACTTGGCATCGAGCTCCATATCCGGCGCAGAGGTCTCAGCGGTCATGACGCCTCCTTCAGAACTCACCATAACAATGTAATCAGTGGCTCCGACCATATCTGATTGCGAAATCAGTTTGCAAGAGAGATTAAAGTTACGAAATCAGTAGACAATGCGGGGTGGTCTCGTTACTCTGATGAAACGCTGATGTGCCTCGCCTCACACCACGGCACCACCTGTGCCGGGGCAGGATCCCAGCTCAGCACCACCGACACGGAGGTTCGAAGACCCATGCACGTCATCAACGGGCAGCGCACCCCCGGCACAGGACCGGAGTTCGTCCGCCGCTCACCGGCCACCGGCGCAGAGGTCGCCCGCTACCGCCTGGCCAGCCCCGCCGACGTCGACGCAGCCGTCACCGCAGCCGCCGAGGCCTTCCCCGGCTGGAAGAACACCACTCCCGGCGAGCGCTCCGATCTGCTCTTCGCCCTCGCCGCCGGACTCGAGGCCCGGGCAGCCGAACTCGCCGAGCTCGAATCGGCCCAGACGGGCAAGTCGATCCGCCTGGCCACCGAGTTCGATGTGCCCGGCAGCATCGACAACGCCCGGTTCTTCGCCGGCGCCGCCCGCCAGCTCACCGGACTGGCCGCATGCTCCTACTGGCCGAACTCCACGTCGATGACCCGGCGGGAGCCGATCGGCGTGATCGGCTCGATCGCCCCGTGGAACTATCCGCTGCAGATGGCGGCTTGGAAGATCTTCCCCGCTGTGGCTGCCGGCAACACCATCGTGCTCAAGACCTCTGAACTGACACCGGGCACCTCGCTCATCCTCGCCGAGGTCGCCGCCGAGGTCGGCTTCCCTCCCGGCGTCATCAACGTCATCGCAGGCGACGGCCAGAGCGCCGGAGAGGCGCTCGTGCGCGACGAGCGAGTCGTCATGACCTCCTTCACCGGCTCGACGGCTGTTGGGCGGAAGGTGATGGAGATGTGCGCAGCCAAGGGCGCACGCGTCCACCTCGAGCTTGGCGGCAAGGCCCCGTTCGTCGTCTTCGATGACGCCGATGTCGAAGCCGCGGCCCGCGGCGCGGTCGCCGGCTCCCTCATCAACGGCGGCCAGGACTGCACCGCCGCCACCCGCGCGATCGTTCACCGCAGCATCTTCGAGGACTTCTGCACCCGCGTCACCGAACTCATGAACGGCGTCATCATCGGTGATCCCGCTGACGAGGCCACCGACCTGGGCTCCCTCATCAGCGCCGAACACCGCGACCGGGTCGCAGCAGTCGTTGACCGTGCTCGCGCTGCTGGTGCCCAGATCCGGTGCGGGGGTACGATCCCAGCCACCGCCTCGGGCACTGAGGACAGCGCCTACTACGCCCCGACCCTCATCACCGGCATCGGCACCGGGGCCGAGGTGTGGCGTGAGGAGATCTTCGGTCCTGTGCTCGTGGCCATGCCCTTCGATGATGAAGACGAGGCGATCGAACTGGCCAACGACACCGTCTACGGGCTGGCCGCCAGCGCCTGGACGACGACCACCCGCCGGGCGCTGCGCGCGGCAGCCGAGATCGAAGCCGGCTGCGTGTGGATCAACGAGCACATCCCGATCATCTCCGAGATGCCGCACGGCGGATACAAGGCCTCCGGATTCGGCAAGGACATGTCGCAGTACTCCTTCGACGAGTACACGCAGGTCAAGCACGTCCTCATCGACGAAAGTCCCGATGCCCACCGCGAATGGCAGGACATCATCTTCACCACCGACAAGGAGCGGGCATGAGCGCGCACACCGAGACCACCGCCGCACCGCCTCCCGGCACCGGACAGGCGACAGGCCAACTGGAGATCCGCGGAGTGACCAAGCGTTTCGGCAGCCACACTGCGCTGAGTGAACTCGACCTCACAGTCGAGGCCGGGGAGTTCCTGTCCCTGCTCGGGCCCTCCGGTTGTGGCAAGACGACCCTGCTGCGGATGATCGCCGGTTTCGAAGAGCCGAGCACCGGGCACATCCTGCTCTCCGGCCAGGACCTCGTCGGCGTGCCGGCCCACCGGCGGCCGGTCAACACCGTCTTCCAGTCCTATGCCCTGTTCCCGCACATGAGCGTGGCCGACAACGTCGCCTACGGGCTCAAGCAGAAGCGCGTGCCCAAGGCCGAGATCCGCGAACGCGTCCTCGAAGCGCTGCGCCTTGTGCAGATGGATGGGTTCGCCGAGCGCAAGCCCGACCAGCTCTCCGGCGGACAGCAGCAGCGCGTCGCCCTTGCCCGGGCGCTGGTCAACCGGCCGCAGGTGCTGCTGCTCGATGAGCCGATGTCGGCACTCGACCGCAAGCTGCGCGAGGAGATGCAGATCGAGCTCAAGCGCCTGCATGCCGAACTCGGCATGACCTTCGTCTTCGTCACCCACGACCAGGAGGAGGCCCTGGCGATGAGCGATCGGATCGTGGTGCTCAACGCAGGGAAGATCCAGCAGGTCGGCACCGCCGAGGAGATCTACTCCAGGCCTGCCAACCGGTTCGTCGCAGGCTTCATCGGCAAGCAGAACTTCGTCTCCGCCACCCTTGAGTCGATCGACGGCGACACCGCCGTGCTGCGCACCGCCCGCTCCCTCATCACCGTGCCGGCCGGACTGCTGGGACCAGAGGCGAAGCCCGGCGGATCCGTTGAGGCGGCCGTGCGCCCGGAGATCATCGACGTCACCCCGCTCGACGTCGCAGGCAGCGGCAGTGCGGCCGGCAGCGGCAGTTCGGCCGGCGGGGACAGCAGGGAACTCACCGATGCAGTCGACGGTGAGATCGTCGGTGTGTCCTTCCTCGGCGACGTCGTGCAGTACATCGTCAGGCTGCGCGACGGCCATGAAGTCCTCGCCCGCATTCCGGCCCTTGCGAGCGACCACCTCGGGCCCGGCGCCCGGGTCCGGCTGTCATGGGGACGCAACCAGGCGCAGGTGTTCTGCGATGGCTGAGCGCAATCACCGGGTGCGCTTCCTCGCACCCCGCTCCGAGGCCCCGCGCATCCGCAGGCAGCTGCTGACCGCTGCCGGTCCGAACCGGCGGGCCTTCCTCACCGGTGTGGGACTGGCCGGGCTGGCCGGACTCAGCGCCTGCGGGCAGACCGGCCGGATGGCCAGCTCCCCGCCAGCCGACGGCGAGATCGAGGCGAAGCTCAACCTGTACTCCTGGGGTGACTACGACGACCCCGAGATCATCAGCGAATTCAGCGACACCGCCGGCGTGCGCGTGCAGGTCGACTCCTACGGTTCGAACGACGAGCTGATGGCCAAACTCGCCGGCACCCGCGGCACCTCCGGCTACGACATCGTCGTGCCGACCGGCTCACGGGTGCAGCAGATGATCGAACACGACCTCATCCAGCCGCTGGACCTTGAGCGGATCCCGAACTTTAGGAACATGGATCCGAACTTCATCCACCAGGAGTTCGACCCGGAGAACCGGTACTCGATCTGCAAGGCCTGGGGCACCACCGGCTATGTCTACGACCGCACCGTCATCGACCGGGAGCTGACCAGCTGGCAGGACTTCATCGACGCCGCCGGCAAGGAGGCCTCCGGCTCGACCGCGATCCTCGAAGACCCCTGGGAGCTCACCGCGATCGCCCTCGCCTCGATGGGCGAGGACGTCAACACCGTCGACGAGGCGATCCTGGAGAAAGCCAACACGATCGTCGTCGACGACATCGCCCCGCATGTGCGCGCCTATATGGGCAACGCCGCCCAGGGCATGACCCAGGGCGGGCTGAGCCTGCTGCACGCCTTCAACGGCGACGCCCGGCAGGGACTGCTCGAATCCGATGACCCGGACCGCTGGCAGTTCGTCTTCCCGACCCCGGTCGCCAACCTGTGGATGGACAACTGGTGCCTGGCCACCGGCGCCCCGCACCCGGATGCCGCCTACGCCTTCATCAACCACATGATCAGCCCTGACGCCGCGCTGCGCAACGTCGACTACATCGGCTACCACGTCGGCACCCAGGGCCTGAAGGAGGAAGCCGCCGACTTCGACTTCCCCGACATCATCTTCCCCGAACAGGAGATCCTCGACCGGCTCGTGCCCTCCGAAGAAGGGGCCGGCATCCAGCCGCGGGTTGAGATCTACACCGCCGCACAGACGAGGAGTTCAGCATGAAGCGCTTCGCCGCCCGCATCCTCGGCCCCGGAGCGCTCGCGTTCCCCACCTGGGCCTACGTCGTGTTCTTCTTCGTCATCCCCGTCGCCCTCGTACTCTGGTACAGCTTCGGGTACAAGCCCGACGAATTCACCACCGTGTCGATGGAGCAGCTGAGCTTCGACCGCTACTCCGAAGCCTTGACCTCCTCATCCCTGGCGACGTTCCTCGCCACTTTGCGGATCTCGATCGTCGGCACCATCATCTGCCTGCTCATCTCCATCCCGTTCGCCTACTGGCTGGCCGTCAAAGTCCGGCCCGAACGGCGCGGACTGCTGCTGGCGCTGGTGATGGTGCCGTTCTGGACGAACTTCCTCGTGCGCACCCTCGGCTGGCAGATCATGCTCTCCAACGAGGGCTTCGTCTCCAAGACCCTCCAGGCCATCGGCTTATCCGACGGAGGCCTCGACATCCTCTACACCCGCACCGCCGTGCAGATCGGCGTGGTCTACAACTACCTGCCGCTCATGATCCTGCCGCTGTTCGTGGCCATGGACGCAGCCGGACGGCACCTGCGCGAAGCCAGCTACGACCTCGGCGCCGGACCCTGGAAGACCTTCTTCACCGTCACCCTGCCGCTGGCCATGCCCGGCGTGGTCTCCGGCTGCCTGCTCGTGTTCATCCCGCTCAACGGCGACTACGTCACCGCCACCGTGCTCGGCGGAGCGAGCGGCTCGATGGCCGGCCAGCTTATCGCCAACCAGTTCAACACCGCCCAGAACTGGGCACTCGGCGCGGCGATGGCCGTCATCCTCATGCTCGCCACCCTTATCGTCGTCGCGCTCGGCGGGCTGCTGCTGTGGGGGCTGCGCTCACTGATGGAGAGGCTGAACTCGGTGCGCATCACCCCGCCCGAGCCGGCCGTGAGCGAAGGGAGCCGCGCATGAGACGTCAGGCCCGCGACCTCGGGTTCACCCTGTGGGGTGTGCTCGTCTTCATCTACCTCTTCGCCCCGATCGCCGTCATCGTCGCCTACTCCTTCAACACCGGGCGCATCCTCGCCTCCTGGCAGGGATTCGGCTTCGACGCCTACATCTCGGGCATCAACAACGACGTCATCGTCTCCTCGGTCATCACCAGCCTGCAGGCCGCCGTCGGCTCTGCGCTGCTGGCCACCGTGCTCGGCACCCTCGGCGGCATCGCGCTCGCCCGCGCCAGGCTCGGCACCTGGTGGGCCCTCGGCCTGACCGGACTGCTCGCCACGACACTCGTGACTCCGGAGATCGTCGACGGCATCTCGTTCCTGCCGTGGTTCGTCACCCTCGGCGTGGACGCGGACCTCACCTGGTTCAACAACGGGCTTGTGCGCCTCATCGTGTCCCATGCGATGTTCTCCGTGGCCGTCGTGACCTTCATCGTCCGCGCCCGCATGGCCGGCGTCGACACCTCCCTGCAGGAGGCCAGCGCCGACCTCGGGGCGACCCCGTGGACGACCTTCCGCCGGGTCACCCTGCCGATCGCCGCCCCCGGCGTGATGGCCGGTGCGCTCATGTCGTTCACCCTCAGCCTCGACAACACGATCCTCTCCAGCTTCGTCCAGCAGCCCGGCTACACGCCCTGGCCGGTCTACATCTTCTCCGCCGTGCGCGTGGCGCTGCGCCCAGAGGTCGCCGCGATCTCGACGGTGATGCTGCTGCTGACCCTCATCGCCCTCGCACTTGTCGGCCTCGTGCTGCGCCGCTCGGGCGAATCATCCACCGACATCGTCAAAACCATCGTGAGGTAGCCATGTCCATCACCCCTGAGATGATCTCCTCGAGCCTCGCCGGCGTCTCGCACGTCCCATACTGGCTCGATGACCCCGCCAGGCCCGAGGCGGGCCCCGCCCTAGTCGGAGACCGCACCTGCGATCTCGCCGTCGTCGGCGGCGGGTTCACCGGTCTGTGGACGGCCCTGCAGGCCAAGGAGCGCGACCCCGGTCGGCACGTCGTGTTGCTGGAAGGCGGCCGTATCGGCTGGGCCGCCTCCGGGCGCAACGGCGGGTTCTGCGAAGCCAGCCTCACCCATGGCCACGAGAACGGCGTCAAGCACCTGCCGGAGGAGAACGACGAGCTCAGCCGGCTCGGCTACGAGAACCTCGACGCGATCGAAGACGCTGTCGCCCGCTACGGGCTCGACTGCGACTTCGAGCGCACCGGGCTCATCCAGATCGCCACCGAGGACTACCAGATCCCCAGCCTGCGTCAGGCGCACAATCCGGAAGAAGGCGAGGTCTACCTCGACGGCGAGGAGCTGCGCGAGCGCATCGACTCCCCGACCTATCTGGGCGGGCTGCGGCTTGATCGGGAGTGCGCGATCATCAACCCGGCCAGACTGTGCTGGGAGCTGCTGCGCGTCTGCCGTGAGCTCGGCGTCGAAGTGTACGAGAACACCATCGTGCGCAGGCTCACCGACAGCGGGGACACCGTCACGCTGACCACTGACGCCGGCACACTCACCGCCGGGCGCGCAGCACTCGGCACGAACGCGTTCCCCGCACTGCTCAAGCGGGTCAAATGGCACACCGCACCGGTATACGACTACGCACTCATGACCGAACCGCTCAGCGATGAGCAGTGGTCGGCGATCGGCTGGAACGGCAGGGAGGGCCTGGCCGACTCGGCCAACCGGTTCCACTACTACCGGCGCACCGTCGACGGCCGGATCCTGTTCGGCGGCTGGGACGCCGTCTACTACTACGGCCGGCGCGTCTCCAGCAGGTTCGACACCCGGCAGGAGACCTTCGAAACTCTCGCCCGGCACTTCTTCGAGACCTTCCCGCAGGCCACCGGCATCCGCTTCACCCACGCCTGGGGCGGGGCGATCGACACCTGCACCCGGTTCTTCTCCTTCTTCGACACCGCCTACGCCGGCAAGGTCGCCTACGCCGCCGGGTTCACCGGCCTCGGCGTCGGGGCCTCCCGGTTCGCCGGCACCGTCATGCTCGATCTGCTCGAAGGCGCGCCGACGGAGCTGACCGAACTGGAGATGGTGAAGAAGAAGCCGCTGCCGTTCCCACCTGAGCCGTTCATGTGGGCCGGAGCGAAGATGACGACCCGCGCGCTCATCAAGTCCGACGAGAACGAAGGCAGGCGCGGCCCGCTGCTCAAGACGCTCGACGCATTCGGGGTCGGCTTTGACTCATAGCATCCGCCGCGACTGGGTCGGCCACGGCGGGGTCCGCCGCGGCTGGGTCCGCCGGGACTGTGCTGGCTGCCAGGTTCTCCTGAGAGAGTAGGACTATGGCAGTCTTCACGAGTTCGCTGGTCGTTCCGCATCCTCTGCATACCGTCTTCGATTGGCATCGACGGCCCGGGGCGCTGACCCGGCTGAGCCCGGAATGGGCGATGCAGATCGAACAGGAAGCCGAGCCCCTGACGCCGGGCTCGCAGGCGTCGATGAAGATCACCCTGCCCGGCACGCACGGGCTCGTGCGCACCCCCTTCTCCGTCGAACACGCCGCCGGGCCGAGTGAGCACTCCTTCATCGACCGGCAGGTGCGGGGTCCGCTGAGCTCCTGGGAGCACACCCACACCTTCACCGAGGTGACCGGCGCTGAATCCGTCGGCTCGGCCTTCACCCGGATCGACGACCACATCGACTACAGCTTCGCTCCCGGCATCCTGCCCGGCGCGAGCGAGATCGACGCGGCCGCGAT
>NZ_JALXPM010000067.1:0-11733 GCF_025147615.1 Brevibacterium luteolum
TGCCAGCGTCGCACCCAGCGCCGCACGGAGGCGGCCGAGACTCCACTGCCTGCAGCTGCCTCGGCGACGGACGTCCCGGCCAGCACCTGCTCGACAGCGTGCAGGCGCACCTCGGTGGGCACCGCGCGTCCTGCCACGGCGACCACCTCCTCGGGAACAGTCAATACTTCTGACTCATCAGTATGGCAGATCGATGTGAGATGCATGACGTGGCGGGCGGGCCGACCGCATACTGGGCGCAAGCGCGGCAGGACGCCGCAGGGCATATCGCTCGGTTCGGCTGCCCGGGGCAGCTTGGCAAGGAGGCACCATGATCGAGGACACCAATCTCACGGCCATCACCGAGGCCGCCGTCGACCGCGTGCGCCGGTGGCTGCGGATCTCGGCCGGCACGCCTGCGGCCAAGGACCCGGCCGCCGAACGGCTCGCCGCGATCCTGTCCGACCCCAAGGGCCTGGACTTCACCGTCGGCTTCGTCGACCGCGTCATCCGCACCGAGGACTCCCACTCCGCCGCCCAAGCGCTGCGCGAGGTCGCAGCGATGGCCCCGGCGACGATCTCGGCTCTCGACCGCGCCCAGATCAAGGCCGGTTCGGCACTCGCCCCCATCGCTCCGCAGGTCGTCGTGCCCGCCGCCCGGGCCCGCCTGCGCTCGATGGTCGGGCACATGATCGTCGACGCCCGGCCTGAGCAGCTCGGCAAGGCCGTTGCCACGCTCACCGCTGACGGGCACCGTCTCAACATCAACCTGCTCGGCGAGGCTGTCCTCGGTGATGAGGAGGCTGACCGCCACCTGGAGCGCACCCACGAGCTGCTCGCCCGCGATGACGTTGACTACGTCTCCATCAAGGCCTCCTCGATCGCCTCGCAGATCAATCTGTGGGCCTTCGAGGACACCGTCGAGTACGTCCTCGACCGGCTGCGCCCGCTCTACCGCGAGGCCGCCAAGGCCCCGGCCGGTTCGAAGTTCATCAACCTCGACATGGAGGAGTACGGCGACCTGGAGATCACCCTGGAGGTCTTCACCCGCCTGCTGAGCGAACCGGAGCTCAAGCACCTCGAAGCCGGCATCGTGCTGCAGGCCTACCTACCCGATGCGCTGGCCGCCATGCAGCGCCTGGCCGCCTTCGCCGATGAGCGCGTCGCCGACGGCGGGGCCGGCATCAAGGTCCGCCTCGTCAAGGGCGCGAACCTGCCGATGGAGCAGGTGCATGCTGAGATCGCCGGCTGGCCGCTCACGACCTGCCCGTCGAAGGAGGCCACCGACGCCAACTATAAGCGCGTGCTGCACTGGCTGTTCCAGCGCGAGCGGATGACCGGGCTGCGCATCGGCGTGGCCGGCCACAACCTCTTCGACATCGCCTTCGCCCACGAGCTGTCCCTGTCGCGCGGGGTCGCCGACCGGGTCGAGTTCGAGATGCTGCAGGGCATGGCGACTGAGCAGTCGGCGGCGATCAGCGCCGATGTCGGCCAGCTGCTGCTCTACGTACCGGCCGTCCACCCGGCTGAGTTCGACGTCGCGATCTCCTACCTCGTCCGCCGCCTGGAGGAGAACTCGTCTGCGGAGAACTTCATGTCGACGATCTTCGAGCTGCGCAACGGCAACGCCGCCTTCCGCCAGGAAGAGGAGCGCTTCCGCGCCGCCGTCGACGATCTCAAGGAGATCCTCGCCGCTGACGGTGAGACGGCCCCGCGCCCGAACCGCACGCAGGACCGCACCCAGGAGTACGCCGGCGACCACCGCCTCGGCGAGTTCGTCAACGAACCCGACACCGACCCCGCACTGCCGGCCAATCAGCGCTGGGCCGAGCAGCTCATCGAACCGGTGCGCGCCGGTGACTGGCTTCAGGGCCGCCCCGCTCCCGAGGCGGTGGAGTCGGTTGCCGATATGGAGTCCCGGATCGCTGCGGGCAAGGCCGCTGCGAGCGGCTGGCGGGAGCTCGGTGCCGCCGGCCGCGGGCAGATCCTGCTGGCTGCCGCTGATGTCTTCGCCAACCGCCGCGGGGAGTTCCTCACGACGATGGCCGCCGAGGCCGGCAAAACCTTCGCGCAGTCCGACCCGGAGGTCTCCGAGGCGATCGACTTCATCCGCTACTACGCCGGCCAGGCCCTCGAACTCCAGCAGATCGCCGGCGCCCGGTTCGAACCCGATGAGCTCGTCGTCGTGACACCGCCGTGGAACTTCCCGGTCGCGATCCCGACCGGTTCGACCGTCGCCGCACTGGCCGCCGGTGCCTCGGTCATCCACAAGCCGTCCTCACCGACCCCGCACTGCTCGGCGCTGCTCGTCGAATGCCTGTGGCAGGCCGGTGTGCCGCGCGAGGTGCTGCAGATCGTCGCCCCGAGCGAGGGCGACATCGGCAAGGCGCTGCTCGCCCACCCCGACGTCGACCGGGTCATCCTCACCGGTGCCTCGGAGACGGCCTCGCTGTTCAAGAGCTTCAACCCCGAACTCGAGATCAACGCTGAGACCTCGGGCAAGAACGCTCTGGTCATCACCCCGGCCGCCGACCGCGACCTCGCTGTCGCCGACCTCGTGGCCTCCGCGTTCGGCCATGCCGGGCAGAAGTGCTCGGCGGCATCGCTGGGCATCCTCGTCGGCTCGGTGTATGACTCCGAGCGCTACCGCCGGCAGATCGTCGACGCCGCCTCCTCGATGGTCGTCGACTACCCGACGAACCTCTTCGCCGAGATGGGCCCGCTGACCGAAGAGCCCTCCGAGAAGCTCGAACGTGCCCTCACCCAGCTCGACGAGGGCGAATCGTGGCTGGTCGAGCCGAAGATGCTCGACGACTCCGGCCGGCTGTGGAGCCCCGGCGTCAAGGACGGCGTCAAGCCCGGCTCGTTCTTCCACCTCACCGAATGCTTCGGCCCGGTGCTCGGCCTCATGCATGCGAAGGACCTCGATGAGGCCCTTGAGCTGCAGAACGCCGTCGACTTCGGCCTGACCGCCGGCATCCACTCACTCGACACCTCCGAGGTCGCCCAGTGGCTCGACGAGGTCGAGGCCGGCAACGTCTACGTCAACCGCGGCATCACCGGCGCGATCGTGCGCCGTCAGCCCTTCGGCGGCTGGAAGCTGTCCTCGGTGGGTCTCGGCTCGAAGGCCGGCGGACCGAACTACCTCATGCTCTTCGGCGACTGGCGCGATGCCGAGCTGCCCGGCGACGCGCACGCGACCGCCGGCACCGGTTCGGACTGGCTGGCGAAGGCCTACGGCGATGATGAGAAGGTCTACCGGGAGTTCTTCGGCAAGCCGGCCGACCCGACCGATCTGCAGGCTGAGGCCAACATCTTCCGCCACCTGCCCCGTCCGGTCACGATCCGCGTGACCCCCGACGCCGCTGGCGACCATGTGCGCCGCACCGCCCATGCCGGCCGGACCGTCGGCGCCCCGCTGCTCGTCTCGGTCCACCCCGACTGCTCCGACGAGCTTGTCGAAGCCGCCCGCGACGCACTGCAGGCGAGCACCGCCTCGGCGACGGGCACTGAGACCGAGGTGGCAGTCGAGACCGCCGACGCGTTCGCTTCCGCCGTGGCGGATGGCAACTACGACGACACCGTCGGCGCCCGGATCCGGATCGTCGGCTCGGTCGAACCGGAGCTGCGGGAGGCGACCGTCGACCGTCCCGAGGTCGCGCTCATCGACCAGGACGTCGTGAGCTCAGCCCGCGTCGAGCAGCGCTACTACGTCCACGAACAGGCGATCTCGATGACGCTGCACCGGTTCGGCAATCCGAGCAGCGACTTCCACGAGCTCGCACACGACCTCATGGGCTGAGTCCCGCCCGATCGCAGCCATGGCCGCGGACGCATGATCGCATGCGCCCGCGGCTATGCTGTTTGCATGAGCGAGTACACCCAGGCGATTGCGACCGTCCAGATCGACAACGAGTTCACCCGCGTGACCGAATGGCGCTTCCCGCCCGGATCCGAGACGACGATGCACGTTCATGAGATGGACTATGTCGTCGTGCCGACCGAACCGGGCACGCTGACGGTGGTGACACCGGAGGAGACGTTCGAGAACGTGCTCGTCCCCGGCGCCAGCTACACCCGCCCGGTCGGCAGCGAGCACAACGTCATCAACAAGTCCGACACCGAATGCGCCTTCGTCGAGGTCGAGTTCAAGCAGCGCACCGGCAGCTGAGCCTGCCGAGATCGCTGACAGGTTACGTGTTGTTCAGCAGAACTTTGGACCGGACTCCCGATTTCTGAGTGAATCCTGGGTACCGTGGAAGAGTCTCATCTGCACTCCCGGTCATCCGGGGTGCACTCCGACTGAAGGATTCCTCCATGCACTCCCTCCATCTGCGCGCAACGGCTGTGGCCGGTTCCGTGCTCATCGCAGCCGGCACCTCCGGTGCGCTCATCGCCATTCCGGCGGCTGCGGCACCGGCCGGCACGGCGACGATCTCCGAGATCGCCTACGCCGGTGCCGACGACACCGACTTCATCGAGATCGCCGCTGATCCCGGCACCGACCTCTCCGGCTGGACCGTCGGCTCGGTCACCCGTGGCGGCGACCCGCAGTCCGACGCCCACGTCGTGACCCTGCCGGCTGGCACCACTGCCCCGGACTCCGGCGCGCACGCGGTGATGGTGCCGATCACCAACTCCGTCAAGTCCGGCACCGCCGCCGATGGCGCATACGGCTCCTCTGCCTTCGTCGTCGATGCCGACGGCGAGCTGCAGGACTTCGCACAGGTCGGCGGCACCGCCGGCGGCCGCGGCGTCACCGCAGGTTCCAGCGACCAGCTGCCCGAGGCGGCCCAGGGCGCGCAGGCGACCCCGACCGGCGCGACGGCCCCGAAGGGCCAGTCGATCCAGAAGTCCGGCAGCAGCTGGAGCGCCGGCACACCGACTCCCGGCGAACTCTCCGGCGACGCACCGAACCCCGACCCGACAGACGACCTCACCGACGATCCGACGGATCCGGCCAACCTCACCCCGATCTCCGAGATCCAGGGCACCGGTCAGACCAGCCCGCTCGACGGCAAGACCGTCAGCACCCGCGGTGTCGTCACCGCCGCCTACCCCGAGGGCGGCCTCGACGGGTACTTCATCCAGACCGCCGGCAGCGGCGGCGACGCCCACCAGGTGCCCGGCGCCTCAGAGGGCCTGTTCGTGTACTCGAAGGACACCGTCGGCACCGTCAAGCCCGGCGTGCACGTCGAGGTCACCGGCACGGTCAGCGAATACTACGGCCAGACCCAGATCACCGTGACCGGCAGCGGCCTGACCGAGCTGAGCGAGCCGGCTGAGGCCCCCAAGCCGTTCACCGGCGCGCTGCCGGACGGCGATGAGGCCCGCGAATCGCTTGAGGGCATGCTCGTCCACCCAGCCGGCCCGATCACCGTGGCCGACACCTACACCGCCAACCGCTACGGCGAGGTCGGCCTGACCAACGGCACGAAGCCGCTGCGCCACCACACCGACGCCCACCGCCCCGGCACCGACGAGGCCAAGAAGCTCGAAGCTGAGAACAACGATCGCTTCTACCTCCTCGACGACGGCGCGACCCGCGACTTCACCGGCAAGGCCAGCGACGTGCCGGTGCCCTACGTCTCCCTCGACAACCCGGTGCGCGTCGGCGCTGAGGCGACCTTCACCTCGGCTGCGGTGCTCGGCTACGGACACGACACCTGGCGCCTGCAGCCCACCGCGACCGTCACCGGTGACAACGACGACGAGGCCGCTCCGGCGACGTTCGCCAACAACCGTCCGGCCGCTCCCGAGGCGGTCGGCGGGCAGCTGAGCATCGCCAGCTACAACGTGCTCAACTACTTCCCGACCACCGGTGACGAGCTCTCAGGCTGCCAGTACTACACCGACCGCGAGGGCAACCCAATCACCGTGCGCAGCGGCTGCGCTGCCCGCGGTGCGGCCAACGCCGAGAACTTCGAACGCCAGCAGGCCAAGATCGTCAACGGCATCAACACCCTCGATGCCTCGATCGTCGCGCTCGAGGAGATCGAGCAGTCGGCGGCCTTCGGCAAGGACCGCGACGACGCACTCAACCAGCTCGTCGACGCGCTCAACGCCGCTGCCGGTTCTGAGAAGTGGGCGGCTCCGGCCAGCCCCGAACAGGTCCCGGCCGTCGGTGAGGATGTCATCCGCACCGCGTTCATCTACCAGACCGCGAAGGCCGAGCCGGTCGGCACCCCGGCGATCCTCGACAACGCGGCCTACAAGAACGCCCGCGCCCCGCTCGCGCAGGCCTTCGCGAAGCCCGGTGACACCGAGGCGGAGTTCGTCGCGATCGTCAACCACTTCAAGTCCAAGGGCTCCGGCTCCGGTGACGGCAACGAGGACTCCGGCGACGGCCAGGGCGCCTCGAACGCCGACCGCGTCAAGCAGGCGAAGGCGCTCGTCGGGTTCGCCGATGAGCAGAAGAAGGCCACCGGAACCGATAAGGCGTTCCTGCTCGGCGACTTCAACTCCTACACCTTCGAGGACCCGATGCAGGTGTTCTACGAGGCCGGTTACACCAACCTCGGTGAGGAGCACACCGACGAGCAGACCTATCTGTTCGGCGGCCGCGTCGGCAGCCTCGACCACATCCTCGCCAGCGCAGAACTCGCAGGCGATGTCACCGGTGCCGATGTGTGGAACATCAACTCCGGTGAGTCGGTCGGCCTGGAGTACAGCCGCTACAACAACAACGTCCGCAACCTCTACGACGATTCGGTCTTCCGCTCCTCGGATCATGATCCGCTCATCGTCGGCTTCAACGTCGACGAGGACGCCGGTGAAGAGCCGACCGACGATCCGAGCCAGGATCCGACGGTCGACCCGACGGTGGATCCAAGCGATGACCCCTCCGATGACAACGGAGACGATCAGGGCAACAACGACGACGACCAGGGTCAGAACGATGATGACCAGGGCCAGGACGACGGAGACCGCAAGGGCTCGCCGGACTCGTCGAAGGATCCGCGCACGGATCGCCAGTACTCAGCTGACGATCGCCGCCTTCCGCGCACGGGCATGGAGCTCGGCAGCCTGGCCGTGGCCGGTGTGCTCGTCGGCCTCGGTGCCGGTGCGGTCGCACTGACCCGCCGCCGCAAGGGCTGACCAGGGCGTATACCTGTCCACGCAGATGCCGGCTGGAGACCGCAGGGTCCCCGGCCGGCGTTTTCTGTGTGCAAGATCACAACATCTTGATAACAGGCTGAATGATGTGGTGTCAGTCACAGTTTCATCGACGTATTGTTTCGCAGAGCCGCGTCCAATCCTGCGGCAGCGAAAGGAATGGTGTCCCAGTGTCTCCACCGACCGCAGCTATCGACTTCGAGAAAGTCGAATCCCAACCGGAGTTCCAAGCGCTGAAGAAGAAGCACCGCTCGCTGGTGCTGCCGCTGAGCGCGTTCTTCTTCCTCTGGTACTTCGCCTACGTTTTGCTCGGCGCCTATGCCCATGACTTCATGGCGACCCCGGTGATCGGCAACATCAACCTCGGCATCTTGCTCGGCCTCGGCCAGTTCGCCACAACCTTCATCATCACGATGGTCTACGTGCGCTTCGCCAACCAGCGCATCGACCCGGCAGCCAACGAGATCCGCCTGATGCTGGAGAAGCAGGCCGCCGACTTCGCCGAACGCCCCGCAGACACCCCCGGCGCCCATACCGTCGGCAAAGCCGCAGAGACCCTTGCCGAGAACGAGGAGGGCCAACGATGACGCTCGCAGCCGCACTGACCACGGTGGCCCAGGACAATCCCACCGCAGAGAACAATCCCGTCCTCAACATCGCGATCTTCCTCGTCTTCGTCGCCATCACGATGACGATCGTCTTCCGTGTCGCCAAGCGCAATGCGAGCGCTTCCGACTTCTATGCCGGTGGTCGATCGTTCTCCGGCCCGCAGAACGGCTTTGCGATCTCCGGCGACTACCTCTCAGCCGCCTCCTTCCTCGGCATCGTCGGCGCCATCGCGGTGACCGGCTACGACGGCTTCCTCTACTCGATCGGCTTCCTCGTCGCCTGGCTCGTCGCTCTGCTGCTCGTCGCCGAGCTCATGCGCAACACCGGCAAATTCACGATGGCCGATGTGCTCTCCTTCCGCCTCAAGCAGCGCCCCGTGCGCCTGGCTGCGGCGATGTCGACACTGGCGGTGTGCTTCTTCTACCTGCTCGCCCAGATGGCCGGCGCCGGTGGACTCGTGTCCCTGCTGCTGGGCATCGACAGCAAGACCGGCCAGTCGATCGTCGTCGCCGTCGTCGGCGTGCTCATGATCATGTACGTCTTGTTCGGCGGCATGAAGGGCACCACCTGGGTGCAGATCGTCAAGGCGTTCCTGCTCATCGGCGGCGCTGGCATCATGACCGTCTGGGTGCTGGCGATCAACGGGTTCAACTTCTCCCAGCTGCTTGGCGACGCCGTTGCCAATGCGACTGCTGACCCACCCGAGGCGCTGCTCGCCCCAGGACTCAAGTACGGCGCGCTGCCGATCGACTTCGTGTCCCTGTCGATCGCTCTGGTGCTCGGCACCGCTGCGCTGCCGCACGTGCTCATGCGCTTCTACACCGTCCCGACCGCACTTGAAGCCCGCCGCTCGGTAGTCTGGGCGATCTGGCTCATCGGCATCTTCTACCTCTTCACCCTGGTGCTCGGCTACGGCGCTGCCGCCATGGTCGGCTCCGAGGCGATCGAGAACGCCCCAGGCGGAGTGAACTCGGCAGCACCGCTGCTCGCGCTCGAACTCGGCGGGCCGATCCTGCTCGGCACGATCTCGGCGGTCGCCTTCGCGACGATCCTCGCCGTCGTCGCCGGCCTGACGATCACCGCAGCAGCATCGTTCTCGCACGACATCTACAACTCGGTCATCAAGCGCGGCACCGCCACGCAGCAGACCGAGGTGAAGGTCGCCCGCATCACCGTGCTGGCCATCGGCGGTGTCGCGATCTTCGGCGGCATCGGCGTGCAGGGACAGAACATCGCCTTCCTCGTCGCCCTGGCCTTCGCGGTTGCGGCGAGCGCGAACCTGCCGACGATCCTGTACTCGCTGTTCTGGCGCCGATTCACCACCCGCGGTGCGGTGTGGTCGATCTACGGCGGACTCATCACCGCCGTCGGCCTCATCGCGATCTCCCCGGTGGTCTCCGGCACGGAGACCGCGATGCTCGGGCCGAACATCGACTTCGCAATCTTCCCGCTGCAGAACCCGGGGATCATCTCGATTCCTGTCGGATTCCTGCTCGGCTTCATCGGATCGCTGACCGACAAGCGCGGTGAGGATCCGAAGCTCGCAGCTGAAATGGAGGTCCGCTCGATGACCGGCTACGGCGCTGAGAAGGCCGTCGAACACTGAGCGACTCAGCATCTCTGCAGGTCAGAGACTGAATAGCGAAACCGCCGCCCGGAAGCCGGGCGGCGGTTTCAGTTGGCGCGCCACGAGGGATTCGAACCCCCAACCTTCTGATCCGTAGTCAGATGCTCTATCCGTTGAGCTAGTGGCGCACTGTCGCAATGACCAGAACAACTATACACACGATCGCCCGCAAGCCAAAATCCGCACCCTGCGGTCTTCCCACATCCGCCAACCACCGCCTCGGGCGTGGCGGCCTGGAGCCGAAACCAGGCTTTGGGAATATACGTCATACCAATGGGAATATTCGTCTCTTATCTGACGCCTCTTGAGCATAAGTGCTCGGCTTGTGACTCAATGCACAGGCGCGATGCCCACGAATCCCCGGTGCCTGCGAAGAACGGTTCGTACGGTGGAGACATCGCTTGGCGGCGATGGCCGCACAGGCAGAAACTCCGAAACCCCGACAGATCAGGAGATCCTCATGACCGTCCTCGACCGTGGCTCAGTCGAAGACCTGCTTGCTGGTGCACCGACCAGCAACGAGAAGATCCTCAGCTTCATCCGCTCGATCGCCGAGCGCACCACTCCCGACCGCATCGAGTGGATCACCGGCGAGGACGACCAGAAGCGCGCACTGCAGAACCAGCTTATCGAAGCCGGCACCCTCAAACCGCTGCCCAAGCAGAAGGACTCGTTCTACGCCGCCTCCGACCCGGACGATGTCGCCCGCGTCGAAGAGCGCACCTACATCTGCTCGCGCGATGAGGCCGACGCCGGCCCGCTGAACAACTGGATGGCTCCCGATGAGATGAAGTCCATCCTCCACGACCTCTTCGACGGCTCAATGAAGGGCCGGACGATGTACGTCATCCCGTTCGTCATGGGACGTGCGGATGCCGACCAGCCGATGTTCGGCATCGAGGTCACCGACTCCGCCTACGTCGTCCTGTCCATGCAGATCATGGCCCGCTGCGGCACTGCCGAACTCAAGGCCATCGAGGAGCACGGCGGCGAGTTCGTCGAATGCGTCCACTCCGTCGGCGCGCCGCTGGAGCCCGGCCAGGAGGACGTCGCGTGGCCGTGCAACACGACGAAGTACATCACCCACTTCCCCGAAGAGCGCGCCATCTGGTCGTTCGGCTCCGGCTACGGCGGCAACGCACTGCTGGGCAAGAAGTGCTACTCGCTGCGCATCGCCTCGGCGGTCGCCCGCGAGGAGGGCTGGCTGGCCGAGCACATGCTCATCCTCAAGCTCACCAGCCCTGAAGGTGAGGTCAAGTACATCGCTGCGGCCTTCCCGAGCGCCTGCGGCAAGACCAACCTTGCGATGATCGAGCCGACGCTTAAGGGTTGGAAGGCCGAAACGCTCGGCGACGACATCGCCTGGATGCGCTTCGGCGCCGACGGCCAGCTCTACGCCGTCAACCCGGAGTTCGGCCTCTTCGGCGTGGCACCGGGCACCGGCTACACCACCAACCCGACTGCGATGCGCGCGATCGAGGCCGGCGGCAACGTCTTCACCAACGTTGCGCTCACCGATGACGGCGACGTCTGGTGGGAGGGCATGACCGAGGAGACCCCGTCCCACCTGACCGACTGGAAGGGCAATGACTGGACTCCGGAGTCAGGCACCCCAGCCGCGCACCCGAACTCGCGCTTCTGCACCCCGATCACCAACACCCCGACGCTTGCCGATGAGTACGAGAACCCCAACGGCGTGCCGATCTCGGCGATCCTCTTCGGCGGCCGCCGCAAGACGACGATGCCGCTGGTGACCGAGACCAGGGACTGGACCCACGGCGTGTTCATGGGATCCACCCTGTCCTCGGAGACGACCGCTGCGGCCAAGGGCCAGGTCGGTGTCGTGCGCCGCGATCCGATGGCGATGCGCCCGTTCATCGGCTACAACGTCGGCGACTACTTCCGCCACTGGCTGGAGATCGGCCGCACCGAGGGTGCGAAGCTGCCGAAGATCTTCTACGTCAACTGGTTCCGCCGCGACGAGGACGGCTCGTTCCTGTGGCCGGGCTTCTCGGAGAACTCCCGCGTCCTCAAGTGGGTCTTCGAGCGCGTGGCCGGCACCGCTGAGGCCGTCGAGACCCCGCTGGGCCACACCCCGGCCGAGGGCTCGCTCGACATCGACGGCCTCGACGTGACCGAGGAGCAGCTGCGCAAGGCGCTTGCCATCAAGCCCGAGGAGTGGGCTGAGGAGCTCGCCTCGATCGAGGAATGGTACGACTCGCTCGGCGATCACGTCCCGGCCGAGCTCAAGGCCGAGGTCGACAACCTCCGCCAGCGCCTCGGCGTGCAGTGACGCCGCACCCCTGACTGAGTCGGGGGGGGGGGGGGGGGGGGGGGGGGGGGGGGGGGGGGGGGGGGGGGGCGGGGGGGGGGGGGGGGGGGGGGGGGGGGGGGGGGGGGGG
>NZ_JALXPM010000068.1:0-11182 GCF_025147615.1 Brevibacterium luteolum
CTCAGTTCAATTAATTATCCTCAGACCAGACGCATGAGCTCGACCGGCTCGGGCTGCCCGTCCCACGTCGCCATGAGCATGCCGGGGCCGGTCTCGGCACCGGCGAGCTGATCGGCTTCCAGGAGACGGGTGACGTTGAGGTCGGCTTCCTCGACGGCCTTGATTGCGGCATCCCAGCCGGTGCCGCGGGCGTCGGCGATGTCAGTGCGCGGACCGGGGTTGTCGCCGTCGACGATGATCTCCTCAGCCGAGGTGTCCGCCTCGGCGATGGTGCGGCGGGCCTGCTCGACGAACACCGGGTCGGCCACGGCGTCGTAGACCCAGCGTTTACCGAGCACCGAATGTTCCATCGTTGTGATGAGCGCGTCCTCGGCGCCCTCAAGCGGGGCACCCCGGTACGTGACGGGCACCTGGTAGATCGGCCCATCGGCATCGTCGGCGGCGCGCACGAGGTGCATCTCGATGCCGACCTCGCCGGCCGGATCGTCGAACCGGTAGCTCGTCACGACCTCCAGCGGCACCTCGGCGTCGAGGCCGGACCACTCCTGGCTCGGCAGCCAGGTCTGGACGAGTTCGAGCTTGCCGGGTGAGAGTTGTGCATCGTATAGCTGTGCCATGGCGGCTCCTTATCCCAGGTCAGAAGGTGGTCAGCACATCGGAATCGGTCAGGCCTTGCGGGTGCCGGGCAGCCAGGCTCCGTCTTCGATAGAGTAGTCAGCGAAGATCGCCGGCGCCTCGGCCTGCATGATCTCAGCGATCTTGCCGAACACCAGCCGGATCTCCTCCTCGGCACCAGGAGCGGTGCGCATCTCGATGACGTGGCGCAGGGAGCGCAGGTTCGCCGTGTAGACGATGCCGGTGCCCAGTCCCTCAGGGGCGAAGCGGCGCATGAAGGAGGTCATGTGCTTCTTGTGCGCGAACTTCGTGCCCTCCTCATCGAGCTTGAAATGCTCGCTCATCCACTTCTGGTGCTCTTCGAGCGTGTCGAGAACGGCCAGGCAGCGTTCCATCAGCTCCTCGTCTTCGCGCGCCCACTCAGGGAACCAGAACGGGATCTCCTCCAGGCGCACATAGCGCAACGACTCCTGCGAGTACGCGCAGCCGGCGCGGTGCCGGATGAGCTCGTGCGTGAGGACGCGGGAGACGTTGTGCAGCACGAAGGTGTAGTTGGCGTGTTCGAGGACCGACCCGTGCTGAGAGGAGATGACGTTGCCGAGGTACTGGGCCGAGTCCGTGCGCACGCGCCCGACGTTCGGGTTGAGTCCCGGCTCCCAGGAGCGGTAGCACATGCGTCCGGAGAACTCGACGAGATCCTCACCGTCGGGGCTGTCAGCATCAGCCACCCGGTCGGACCAGGAGGTGCCGCCGACGTCGGCGAGGTAGGTGTTGATCGCCTCCCAGTCGATCTGGGGGCGGGCGATGAGCTCGACGGAGGGTTCGACGTGGCGCACGGTGCTCCTTTGGTGACGTGACGGGCTTGGGGTCAGTCTACGGCACCCGATGCGTCCACTTCTCGGTGCCGAACTTGGTCTGAACGAGCTCTTCGGCGCGGGCGAGTTCAGCCTCGGTGACGGTGTCGCGTTCGGCACCGTACATGCTGGTGAACGTTTCGATCATGGTCTCGATGATGTGCTCGCGGCTCGACCCGGTCTGACGCCTGAGCGGGTCGACGCGCTTCTTGGCGCTGCGCACGCCCTTGTCCGACATCTTCGCCTCGCCGATGCGCAGCACTTCGACCATCTTGTCGGCATCGATGTCGTAGCTCATCGTCGCGTGGTGCAGCACCGTTCCCGAGGTGAGGCGCCGCTGGGCGGCTCCACCGATCTTGCCGCCGGTGGAGGTGATGTCGTTGATCGGCTGGTACCAGGCGTCGACGCCTTCGCGGGCGAGCGCAGCGATGACCCAGCGGTCGAGAAACGCGTAGGACTCGGCGTAGTCGAGTCCGGCGATGAGGGTGTCGGGGACGTACATCGAGTACGTCACGCAGTTGCCTCCCTCCATGAACATCGCTCCCCCGCCGGAGATCCGCCGCACGACGTCGATGCCGTGGCGTTCGACGCCCTCGGGGCGCAGCTCGTTGACATAGGACTGAAAGGAGCCGATGACGGTGGCCTTGTCCTCCCATTCCCAGAACCGCAGGGTCGGCTGCCGGTTGCCGGCGTCGACCTCGGTGAGCAGCACTTCGTCGAGTGCGACGTTGATGCGGCTGGGCAGGACGGGGCCGTGGATGACCTTCCAGTCGAAGTCGGTGAAGTTCGCCGCCTGGGTCAGGGCCCGGCGGACGACGGTGGCGATGTCGCCGGTGGAGAAGCCGTGCAGCTGCAGGGAATCACCGAACGCGGCGAGCGCAGCATCGAGGCGGGCGACGAGTTCGTCGCGGGTGGCGGCGACCGGTGCGCCGGTCAGTGCCGGGCCGATGGAGAAGTAGGCGTCTTCGGGTTCGAGGAAGAAGTCCCCGGAGATCTTCGCGGCGGTGATCGCCTGGCCGTCGGTGTCGATGTCGGCGACGACGAGTTTGCCGCCGACGACCTTGTGCTCTGCGTGGAAGCTGCTCATACTCCCACGCTATCGCGCTTCGGCCGCCTCCTGCTGTGGTGCCGGCCACAGCCGAGACGGAACGTACCTCGGGCACGGGGCCCACGCCTCGGGCACGGGGCCCACGCCTCGGAAACGGAACCCGCGCCTCGGGACCGGTCAGCCGACCTCACGGCCAGTGGTCTCATGGGCGAAGATAGCCATGACCGTCACGGCGACGACGGCGAGCGCACCGGTGAGGACGAACGTCCAGGTCAGGCCGAGCAGCGGCCACATGATGGAGCCGAAGATCATCGGGGCGATGCCGGTGGCCACCCGGGAGGCCGAGGACGCCCAGCCGAAGCCGGAGCCACGCAGGCGGGTGGGGTAGAGCTCGGAGACGTAGGTGTACAGCGCCGGGACGGCCATCTGGATGAAGAAGCCGAAGGCGAGGATGCTGACCTTGGCGAGCAGGTTGAGCTCTGCACCGGATTGGCCCAGCGCGATGGCGAAGACGACGAGGGCCGCTGCGGCCACCAGCGAGGTGGTCCCAAGCATCCACTTGCGTCCGGTGGTCTCGATGAGCACGACAGAGACGATGACACCGAGGATGCCGATCGCGGTCATCTGGCCGGTGACGAGGAAGGCGGCCTGGTCGCCCAGACCCTGTTCGCGCAGGATCTTCGGCAGCCAGGTCAGGGCCGCGTAGTACAGCAGCAGCACGGAGACGAACAGCAGCCAGGCGGTGATGGTGACGCGGGCGGAGTAGCGCCACAGTTCGGCGATCTGGCCCGAGGCAGCCGAGAGCGATTCGCCCAGGCCCTTGCGCGGGGGCAGCGGTTCGATGGCGTCGTGACGCCATTCAGTGACCGGGCTGCCTGTGCGCTCGATGAGGCGGGTGAGCACTGCGTCGGCTTCGTCCTGGCGGCCGGCGGCCATGAGGTACTTGGGCGATTCGGGGATGAAGAGGCGCGCAAAGACGATGAGCAGGGCCGGAAGCACCATGACGAGCATGATGTGGCGCCAGTCGCCGAAGTCGAGGATCCAGGCGGAGACGAAGGCGCACAGGGTCACGCCGATCGGCCACCAGCCGTCCATCGCGGTGAGCACGCGGCCGCGGTGCTTGCGTGGCGTGAACTCGCCGACGAGGGCGTAGTCGACCGGGATCGCACCGCCCAGGCCGAAGCCGGCGAGGAAGCGGAAGGCGAGGAACAGGCCGATGTTCGGAGCGAAGGCTCCGGCGATGGTGAACAGGGAGAAGAACAGCAGGGTCAGTGTGAAAGCGCGCTTGCGGCCGATGCGGTCGGCGATGCCGCCCCACACGACGGCGCCGAGGGCCATGCCGATGAGGTTGGCGGTGGCGATCCAGGCGGCCTGGCCGATGGTGAGGTTCCAGTGGTCGGACAGCAGAGGGATGAGGAAGCCGTTGAGGGCGACGTCCCAGGCATCGAACATGAAGCCCAGGCCGCCGATGATGAAGATGGCGCCCTGCGTGTGCCACTTCCACGGCAGGGTGGCGAGGACTTCGTCAGCTGTCGGCGCCTCCGAGGCGGTGGCGCGGTCATGGGTGATCGGCATGAGGCGCATCGTACTCTTTTGCACATGTCTGAGCAAAAGGAGAGGTGGGCGAGGGGCAGGGTGGGGTGGCGGGTGGAGTGAGAGCTGGGCCCGAATGAGGCCCGGGACGCGGCCGCAGCTGCCACGCGGCGGGCTCGACCGAAAAGTTAGTAAAGCTATTCATGGTTTAGGGCCTCGAGAACATGAATAGCCTTACTGAATTTCATCAGGGACCGCGTCCGGTCATCGGGGACCGCTCGCCATCACCTAGCACGGCCCCACTGTCACCAAGGGCCGCACGCCATCAGCAGAGATTCCTCGCCGTCACCCGGGACGACTCACCATGAACAGGGACGGCCCTTAAAGCCAGACACCAGCCTCGACTCCACGAGCCTGACCAGCGAGACCTCGGCTCAGCCGTCGGCGAGCTTGTACAGCCAGCCGTTGGTGTCCTCGGCGCGGCCGTACTGGATGTCGAGCAGCGTTTTGCGCAGAGACATAGTGATCTCGCCGGGCTCCTCACCGTGGTCGATGGTGAAGTCATCGGAGACGAGCTTGCCGATCGGGGTGACGACGGCAGCGGTGCCGCAGGCGAACGCCTCAACGATCTCACCGGCGGCGTGGCGCTCGCGCCATTCGGCCACTTCGATCTTGCGCTCTTCGACACGGAGCCCCAGCTGGGGTGCGAGTTCGAGCACCGACCGGCGGGTGACGCCGTCGAGGATCGAGTCGCCGAGCTCCGGGGTGATAAGGGTGTTGTCGCTGGTGACGAGCATGAGATTCATGCCGCCGAGCTCTTCGAGGTACTTGCCCTCGGCCGCGTCGGTGAACAGCACCTGCTGGCAGCCGTTGGCCGCGGCCTCGTCACCGGCAGCCAGCGAGGCGGCGTAGTTGCCGCCGCACTTGGCGAATCCGGTGCCTCCGGCGCTGGCGCGCTTGAGGGTGCGCGACAGCCAGATCGACACCGGTTTGATGCCGCCGGGGAAGTACGGGCCGGCAGGAGAGGCGATGACGTAGTAGTCGACCTCGTGGCTGGAGCGTACGCCGAGGAATCGCTCGGAGGCGATCATGAACGGCCGCAGATACAGCGACACCTCATCGAGATCGTTCTTCGGCGCCGACGCCCAGGCGGCATCCACCGCAACGAGCTCGGACAGCGAGGCGAGGAAGTCCTCCTCGCTCAGCTGCGGCAGGGCGATCCGCTCGGCGGAGCGGGCGAGGCGGGCGGCGTTGAGCTGCGGGCGGAACGTCCAGATCGAACCGTCGGCGTGCCGGTAGGCCTTGAGACCCTCGAAGATCTCCTGTGCATAGTGCAAGACCGCCGCAGCCGGGTCGAGGATGATCGGGCCGTAGGGCTTGACGGTGTGGGCGTGCCAGCCCTGGGCGCGCGTGAAGCGGATGTGCGACAGGTGGTCGGTGAAGTGCTCGCCGAAGCCAGGCTTCTCCTTGATCGCCTCTCGCACCAGCTCCGGAGCCGGCTGCATATTCTTCAGAACCTGAAATTCAGTCATCGTCGCTTTCCGATTCGTCTGGTGCTCAACGTCGTATGGGATGAGGCACACTGTAGCGCCTCGTCTCCTAGGTTATGGCATCGCCCCGTGCCCGAGGCGGTGGCTGGGTCTCAGCCGCCGATCCGGGCGGCGATCGCGTCGCCGACCTCTGCCGTTGTCCGCTTGGCCACGCCGCGTTCGGCGAGATCGGCTTCGACGGCGGTCTGGATGGACTTCGCCACGACCTCCATGCCGAGGGTCTCGGCCATGAGGGCTGCGGAGAGGATTGCGGCGGTCGGGTCGGCGATGCCCTGCCCGGCGATATCCGGGGCCGAGCCGTGGATCGGCTCGAACAGACTCGGGGCGGTGCCTTCGACGTTGAGGTTACCGGAGGCGGCCAGGCCGATGCCGCCGGTGACGGCCGCGGCGAGGTCGGTGAGGATGTCGCCGAAGAGGTTGTCGGTGACGATGACGTCGTAGCGGCCCGGGTCGGTGACCATGTAGATGGTGCACGCATCGGTGTGCTCGTAGTTGACGGACACCTCGGGGTACTCGGCGGCGACGTGCTCGACGACCCGGCGCCACAGGTGCCCGGCGTGGACCATGACATTGTGCTTGTGGACGTAAGTGAGCTTCTTGTTCCTGGCCTGGGCCTTGGCGAATGCGAAGCGCACGGTGCGCTCGACGCCGTACCAGGTGTTGACCGAGACTTCGGTGGCGACTTCGTGAACAGTGTCCTGGCGCAGGTTGCCGCCCTGGCCGGTGTAGGAGCCCTCAGTGCCCTCGCGCACGACGAGGAAGTCGATGTCGCCGGGCTCGGCCAGCGGCGATCGGGCTCCGGCGTAGAACTTCGAGGGCCGCAGGTTGACGGCGTGTTCAAGGCCGAAGCGCATCTTGAGGATGATGCCGCGCTCGAGCACACCGGAAGGCACCGATGGGTCGCCGCAGGCGCCGAAGTAGATCGCGTCGTAGTCGCGCAGCTGGGCGAGCTCGTCATCGGTCAGCGTCTCACCGGTCTCGTGCCAGCGGCGGGCCGATGCCTCGAAGGTGGTGGTGTCGAGGGTGACGGGCTCGCCGGCGGCCTCGATCGCCCGGTTGAGGACCTTGAGGCCCTCGGGCACGACTTCGGTGCCGATTCCGTCACCGGGCATCACTGCGATCTTGTGCGTCGTCATGGGGATCCTTCCTCGCGGTAGCTCACTGCCACCCTATGAACGCGTCTCATATGACGACTTGCCGTCTTGCATCCTGAACACGGTGCGCTGGGGAAGTGACCGCCGCGCATTTGCTCCGTAGACTCACCTGCATGGCTCACTCTCTGCGCAACACGCGCGCCGCGTCCCTTCCCGCCAAGCTCAGCCGCTCCTGGCTGCTCATCAATGCCGCCAAGAAGGAGACCTTCGAAGCCGCGCAGACCTCGGAAGCCGATTCACTCATCTATGACATGGAAGCCGCCGTCCCTGCCGACAAGAAGGGCCTGGCCCGCGACAACGTCGTCGCCGCGCTGGACAACGGCATGGGCGGCTGGGTGCGTGTCAACTCGATGGGCACCCAGGAGTGGGAGGACGACCTCGCCGCCCTCAACGGCACCCCGGGCCTGCGCGGCGTCATACTGCCCAACACCGAACGCCCTGAACAGGTCACCTACACCGCTATGCGCGCCGGAGCCGGCGTGCCGGTGCTCGCGCTCATCGAGACCGCGCGCGGGATCGAGAACGCCACCCGCATCGCCGAGGCGCCGGGCACCTTCCGGCTGGCGCTGGGCACCAATGACTTCCGCAAGGACACCGGTGTCGCCGATGACCCGATCGCCTTGGCCTATGCCCGCTCCCGTCTCGTGATCGCCACCCGCGTGGGCGGGCTGCCCGGCGCGATCGACGGACCGAGCCCGGTCGGCGCCGACACCGGCCAGGTGACTGAGGACTGCTTGTGGACGATGAAGATGGGCATGACCGGCAAGCTCGTCATCGACACCGACCAGATCCACACACTCAACACCGCCTTGGCACCGAGCGAGGACGACCGCGCATGGGCGCGCAATATGCTCGCCGAGGCGGAAAGCACTGACGACATCGTCGACGGCTCCTACCTGCCCCGTCTGGCGCGTGCGAAGAAGATCGCCCAGCTGGCCGACTCCTACGGTCTCTGGAACGCCTGATCACCCCCGACGACAGGCCGGCCGCAGCCGCCGAGCCGCCGTCGAGCCAGGAGGCGATCTTCGGACGCACCAAACGCGAGGGCGCCCCGCTGCCCGGCGGAGGCGAATTCGAGGCCTCAGACTCCTCACTCCCGCTCCCCGGCACCCCGGTGCCGCACCCCACATAACGGCAGTGTGCCTCGGGCACGGCGGAGATCCGTCCCCGAGGCGCCCTGTCGCAGGTGTCCGGCAGCCGGTGACCGGCCGGCCGGGTGTCAGTCCTCTTCGAGGCAGACGGCGGTGAACTGGGAGGCGTCGACAGCACCGGCGAGGGCGTTGACGGTCTCAGTCGGGATCGCGCGGTCGACGGACATGACGGCGAGTGCCTCGTCGCCGCTGGAGCTCGGCGAAACCTGCATACCGGCGATGTTGACTTCGTTGCGGCCGAGCGCCTGACCGAACATGCCGATGATGCCCGGGCGGTCCTCATACTGGAAGATGAGCATGTGATCCGCCAGCGGCATCTCCATCTCGAACCCGTTGATGCCGGTGAGCTTCTGCACCTGCTTTGGCCCGGTCAGGGTGCCGGAGACCGAGACGCTGGAGCCGTTCGAGGTTGCAGCCGTCAGGGTGATGACGTTGCGGAAGCCCTCGACGACCTCACTGGTGCGCAGCTCAACCCCGACGCCGCGCTCCTCGGCGAGCATGGGAGCATTGACGTAGGACACCGGCACCGACACGACGTCGCGGAACAGGCCCTTGAGGGCGGCGAGCTTGAGCGCGGAGACGTCTTTGGTGGAGATCTCGCCCTGCACGCTGACGGTCAGGTGCGTGACCGAGGAGTCGGCCAGTGCGGAGGTGACGCGGCCGAGCCGCTCGACGAGCGGGATGCCCGGTCGCACGTCGGGGTCGATGGCCCCGCCTGCGACGTTGACGGCATCGGGCACGAGCTCACCGGAGAGCGCCAGGCGCACCGACTTGGCCACGGCCACACCGGCCTTCTCCTGCGCCTCGACAGTCGAGGCGCCCAAGTGGGGGGTGACGTTGACGCAGTCCTGCTCCATGAGTGCGGAGTGCTCCGGCGGTTCCGTCGCCCACACGTCGATGCCGGCGCCGGCGACCCGGCCGTCGGCGACGGCCGCGGCGAGGGCCTCTTCGTCGACGATGCCGCCGCGGGCGACGTTGACGATGCGCACGCCCGGCTTCGTCTTCTCGAACGCTTCAGCGCCGATCATGCCGATGGTCTCCGGGGTCTTGGGCATGTGCACGGTGATGAAGTCGGAGCAGGCGAACAGCTCGTCGAGCTCCATGACGGTCACGCCCATCTGCGCGGCGCGGGCCTGCGTGATGTAGGGGTCGTAGCCGACGAGTTTCATGCCGAAGGCGCGGGCGCGCTCGGCCACCAGCCCGCCGATCCGGCCGAGGCCGATGATTCCGAGAGTCTTCTCGTACAGTTCGACGCCGGTGAGCTTCGAGCGCTTCCACTCCCCTGCCTTAAGCGAGGAGTTCCCGGCGCCGAGGTTGCGGGCCGAGGCAAGGATGTGAGCCATCGTCAGCTCGGCCGCGGAGGTGATGTTCGAGGTCGGGGCGTTGACGACCATGACGCCGGCACGGGTGGCGGCGGGCACGTCGACGTTGTCGAGGCCGACGCCGGCGCGGGCGATGATCTTGAGCCTCGGTGCGGCGCTGATGGCTTCTTCGTCGAGCTGGGTGGCCGAGCGGATGAGGATCGCGTCGACGTCGGCGATGGCGGACAGCAGTTCGCTGCGGTCGGCTCCGTTGCAGTGGCGCGTCTCGAAATCGGGTCCCAGGGCGTCGATGGTCGCAGGCGACAGATTCTCGGCGATGAGCACCACAGGCTTGGTCACGTTTCCTCCTTGCAGCGGCGCCGGCTCGTAAGCGTCGCGATGTTCCAGATGAGTCAGGCAGCCGCGCCCGCGTGCGTGCGGAGCCGGCGGCGTGCGCTTCCTATCGTAGTGACCCCTTGCGAGGGCATTCGCAAGGGGTCACATGATAAGAACGGCTCCCGGTCCCGAGGCGGGGCTCACCTGGCCCGAGGCGGTGGTCACCAGCGCGGAGGCGGTTCTCACCCGTCTGCCGGGTGAGTCAGAATCCGTTGGGTCCGTATGGGGCGCGTTCGAGGGCGAAGAGCTCCCGGGCCCGCACGGCGGCGTCCTCGGTGTGCTCGGTGATCCGGCCGGCCCGGGCGAGGATGACCGGGTCGGCACCGCCGAGGTAGATCGAGCCGAGTTCGGCGACGCCAAGCTCCAGGTCGACAGCATGCGAGGCCGAGACCGCCTCGACGGTCGCAGATCCACCGGAGGCGGTGATGGAGAACGTGCCGTCGGCGAGGTTCATGTCATCGCGCACCCGGATCGTCAGCTGTCCGGCAACCGGCCACGGCCGGGCTTCGAGGGCCTTCTTGACGTCGAGGACGCGCAGCCATACGGCGTCGTGCTGGTCCTTGATCTTGACCCGGCGCGGGTTGTCGACCAGCCACGGCAGCGGCGACGTCTGGGCGGCTTCGTCGTAGACGACGCGGTCGACGAGGTCGATGGCGGCGACGAAGGCCCACAGCGACGAGTAGGCGGCGTCGGAGACGGCGATGAGGTCGATGACCTCGACGGTCGGCGGGTCGGTCTTCCAGCCCATGAACTTGTAGCTGACGTAGCCGTCGGGGTTGCCGTCCTCGTCGTAGTGCAGGGCCGCACGCACATCGCGGTCCTCTTCCCCGGTCTCGGGGTTGACGGTGCCCGAGGCCATGTCGACATAGGCCTGCTGGCGCTCGATGGCACCGGGTGAGCGCTGCATGAAGCGCTCGTAGATCTGAGGGGCGAGCTCGGTCAGCACCGAGGCCGGGCACATCTCGACGCGGCGGTCGGGTTCGCAGGCGAGTTTGAAGCCCGGGGAGGTGTCGATCTCGACAGTCGACATCCATGTCGAGGTGCCGAACCCGAAACGGGTGTAGATGCCGCCCTCGGTCACGGTCAGCGCTGCCAACGGGTAGCCGGCGGCCTTCGCTTCGGTGAGGTTGGCGGTCATGAGCGAGCGCAGCAGCCCGCGCCGGCGATGCGTCGGGCGCACCGTCACCCAGGTGATGAGGTGGGTGGGGATGAGCCGGCCGCCGCCGACGTTCATCTTCTTCTCGAAGTGCGCAAACGTCGCCACCGGGGTGTGCGGCTCATAGGCATACGGCAGGTTCTGGTCGGCGTAGACGGCCGTGAGCACCCGCTTGTCGGCGATCGTGCGGCGGGCCTTCTTGACCAGTGCCTCGTCATTGAGCTTGCGGTCATGGAACCCGGCGGTGACGATCTGCAGGTAGGCAGCGGTCTGCGCGTCGGGCACACCCTTGTCGTCGACGACGGGTTCGAAGGTTTCGAAACGGTAGTTAGTCACGACACAACACTAGCCGAACCTGGCGCCCCTGCATCCGAAAATCGGCTACCACCTCGGGCGCGGCCTCCACCTCGGGCGCGGTGACACA
>NZ_JALXPM010000069.1:0-10972 GCF_025147615.1 Brevibacterium luteolum
AGGCTGGGGTCACCAGTCGTAGAAGCCCTTGCCGGTCTTGGCTCCGAGCAGGCCGCCGTCGACCATGCGCGAGAGCAGGATCGGCGGCTTGGCAGCCGGGTCGCCTGTCTCTTCGTAGATGCTCTGGCCGACGAACAGGCAGGTGTCGAGGCCGACCATGTCGGCGAGCTTGATCGGGCCCATCGGGTGCGCGCAGCCGTTGACCATGCCGGTGTCGATGTCCTCCTTGGTGGCGTGACCGGATTCGAGCATCCGGATGGCCGAGAACAGGAACGGGATGAGCAGGGCGTTGACGATGAAGCCGGGACGGTCATCGGAGCGGATCGGGGTCTTGCCGAGCACCTCGGTGGAGAGCTTCTCGATCTCGTCTGCCACCTCGGGCGCAGTGACGACCGAAGAGATGATCTCGACGAGCGGCTGCACCGGGGCGGGGTTGAAGAAGTGGAGGCCGAGGACGCGCTCGGGCCGCGAGGTCGCCTGGGCGAAGCGGATGATCGGCATCGACGAGGTGTTCGAGGCGAGGATCGCCTGATCGTCGGTGACGATGGCGTCGAGTTCGGCGAAGATCTTCTTCTTGATGTCCTCGTTCTCGCTGGCAGCTTCGATGACGAGCTGGCGGTCGGCCATCTCGGAGAGCTCGGTGGTGAAGGTGAGCCGGCCGAGGGCTTCGTCGCGTTCCTGTTCGGTCATCTTGCCGCGCTCGACGCCCTTGGCGAAGGACTTCTCGATGCGCTTGCGGCCGGCAGCCACTGCGTCGTCGTTGATGTCGCGGACGACGACGCTCAGGCCGGCGCGGGCGAGCACCTCGGCGATGCCCGATCCCATCAGGCCGCAGCCGATGACTCCTGCACGTTCAATGGTCACTGGTACTCCTTCGGTCGTTCTGTGTGCGCCGGGCGTGCTGCCCGGCGGTCTGTCTGTCGGTTCGGCCGGTGGTCTCACCGGCCTGCCATGAACCAGTCGGTCCGGCGGATCGCCTTAAGTGCCTGCTTGCGGCGCTCGGCTGGCAGCGTCTCGATGTAGACGGTGCCGTCGAGGTGCTGGGTTTCGTGCTGCAACATCTGGGCGAAGACCTCCTCGCCTTCGACACGGATCTCCTCGCCTTCGACGTTGAGCCCGGTGACGGCGGCGTACTCCCAGCGCGGAGTGGGGAACCACAGTCCCGGCACGGACAGGCAGCCTTCGTCGATATCGCGCAGCTCGCCGCCGGTTTCGACGATGACGGGGTTGATGACATGGCCGATCCGCCCGTCGAGGTGGTAGGCGAAGATCCGCTTGTCCATCCCGATCTGGGGTGCTGCCACGGCGGCCCGGCCCTCGGGCACGGTCGTGTCCGCGAGGTCCTGGACCATGCGCCGCAGGCGGTCGTCGAAGACCGTCACCTCAGTGCAGCGGGTGCGCAGCACCGGGTCGCCGTAGCAGCGGATCTCCCGCTCAGCCATCGACCACCACGACGAGGTCGCCGCCTTCGAGCTGCTGGACTTCGCCGATCGCCACACGCGAGACGGTGCCGTCGATGTGGCTGGTGATCGAGGCCTCCATCTTCATCGCCTCAATGGTGGCAACGGTCTGGCCGGCCTTGACCTCGTCGCCGACCTTGACCTGCAGGGTCACGACGCCGGCGAACGGGCTGGCGACGTGGCCGGGGTTGGAGGTGTCGGCGCGCTCAGCGGTGGCGACGTCGACCTCGATGGAGCGGTCGCGCACCGACATCGGGCGCAGCTGGCCGTTGAGCGTGCACATGACGGTGCGCATGCCGCGGTCGTCAGCGGCGCCGACGGCCTGGACGCCCATGAGCAGCGCCTTGCCCTTCTCGATGATGACGGAGTGCTCTTCGCCTTCGTCGAGTCCGTACAGGTAGGCCTGGGTCTCCAGTACCGACAGGTCGCCGTAGGTCTCCCGCATCCGGTTGAATTCCTTCGTCGGGGCGGGGAACAGCAGCCGGTTGAGGGTCTCCTGGCGGGTGCGGCCGGGCTCGGTGAGCAGTTCGGCGTCGTGCGCGGAGAGGTCCTCGGTGGCCGGCTTGTGGGAGCGGCCGTCGAGAGCCTTGGTGCGGAACGGCTCGGGCCATCCGCCGGGCGGGTCGCCGAGGTCACCGGAGAGGAATCCGATGACCGAGTCCGGGATGTCGAAGTTCGCCGGGTTGTCTGCGAACTCCTTCGGGTCAGCGCCGACTGCCACGAGGTGCAGGGCGAGGTCGCCGACGACCTTCGATGACGGGGTCACCTTGACGAGGTGGCCGAGGATGTCGTCGGCAGCTTCGTACATCGCCTCGATCTCCTCGAACTTCTCCCCCAGGCCGAGTGCGTTGGCCTGCTGGCGAAGGTTCGACAGCTGGCCGCCGGGGATCTCGTGGCGGTAGACGCGTCCGGTCGGTCCCGGCAGGCCGGATTCGAACGGCTTGTAGACGTTGCGCACGGCCTCCCAGTACGGTTCGAGGTCCTCGACGCTCTTGAGCGACAGGCCGGTGTCCCGGTCGGTGTGCTCGAGTGCGGCCACGAGCGCAGAGATCGACGGCTGCGAGGTGGTGCCGGCGACCGAGGCGCTGGCGACGTCGACGGCGTCGGCACCCGCTGCCGAGGCGGCGAGCAGGGTGGCGAGCTGGCCGCCGGCGGTGTCGTGGGTGTGGACGTGGACGGGCAGGTCGAAGTTCTTCCGCAGCGCGGTCACCAGCTTGGTGGCTGCCGCCGGACGCAGCAGGCCTGCCATGTCCTTGATGGCGAGCACGTGGGCGCCGGCCTCGACGATCCGCTCGGCCAGGCCGAGGTAGTAGTCGAGCGTGTAGAGCTTCTCATCGGGGTTGTTGAGATCCGAGGTGTAGCACAGCGCGACCTCGGCGACGGCCGAGCCGGTACTGCGGACCGATTCGATGGCCGGGCGCATCTGCTCGACGTCGTTGAGGGCGTCGAAGATGCGGAAGATGTCGACACCAGTGCGGGTGGCCTCGTCGATGAAGGCATCGGTGACCTCGGTCGGGTACGGGGTGTAGCCGACGGTGTTGCGGCCGCGCAGCAGCATCTGCAGGTTGATGTTCGGCATCGCCTCGCGCAGCTTCGCCAGGCGCTCCCACGGGTCTTCGGCCAGGAAGCGCAGCGCCACGTCGTAGGTCGCACCGCCCCAGCACTCGACGGAGAGCAGCTGCGGGGTCATGCGGGCGACGTACGGGGCGACGTCGAGGAGGTCCTTGGTGCGCACGCGGGTGGCCAGCAGGGACTGGTGCGCATCGCGGAAGGACGTGTCGGTGACTGCGAGGGTCTTCTCCTGGCGCAGACGCTGGGCGAATCCTTCGGGGCCGAGCTCGTCGAGCGTCTGCTTCCAGCCGGCTGGCGGGTCGCCGTCGAAGGAGACCTCCGGCAGCTTCTCGCTCGGGCTCAGGTAGACCGGCGAGTCGCCGTTGGGCTTGTTGACGGTGACATCGGCGAGGAATTCCAGCAGCTTCGAGCCGCGGTCGGCACCGACCTTGGCCTCCAGCAGGTGGGGCCGCTCTTCGATGAAGGTCGTTGACAGGTCTCCGCGCATGAAGGCGGGGTCATCGAGCACCGCACGCAGAAAGCCGATGTTGGTCGCCACACCGCGAATCCGGAACTCAGCGATGGCACGGCGGGCGCGGTTGACGGCCTGTTCGAAGTCGCGGCCACGGGTGGTGCACTTGACGAGCATCGAGTCGAAGTGAGCCGAGACTTCGGCGCCGGCGTAGACGGTGCCGCCGTCGAGGCGCACACCGGCGCCGCCGGCGGAACGGTAGGCGGTGATGGTGCCGGTGTCGGGACGGAAGGAGTTCGCCGGGTCCTCGGTGGTGATGCGGCACTGCAGGGCTGCACCCTTGATCCGCAGGGCATCCTGGGTCAGGCCGAGGTCGGCCAGTGACTCACCGGCGGCGATGCGCATCTGGGACTGCACGAGGTCGACGTCGGTGATCTCCTCGGTGACGGTGTGCTCGACCTGGATGCGCGGGTTCATCTCGATGAAGGCGTGCTTGCCGGAGCGCGGTCCTTCGGTTTCGAGGAGGAACTCGACGGTGCCGGCGTTCTGGTAGCCCAGCGCGCGGGCGAAGGCGAGGGCGTCGTTGCGCAGCGCCTCGGCGATCTCCTCATCAAGGTGCGGGGCCGGGGCGATCTCGACGACTTTCTGGTGGCGGCGCTGGATCGAGCAGTCGCGCTCGAAGAGGTGCACAGCCTCGGAGTTGTTGTCGGCCAGCACCTGCACCTCGATGTGGCGCGGGCGCTGCACGGCCTGCTCGATGAACACAGTCGGATCACCGAAGGCGCCTTCGGCTTCGCGCATGGCGGCCTTGAGTGCGTCGACGAGCTCAGTCTTGTTCGCCACCCGGCGCATGCCGCGTCCGCCGCCGCCGGCGACGGCCTTGACGAACAGCGGGTACTCCATGCCCTCGGCCTCACCGAGCAACTGATCGATATCGGCTGATGGGCGGGTCGATTCGAGGGTCGGGATCCCGGCACGGCGGGCCGCGTCGAGGGCCTGGACCTTGTTGCCGGCCATCTCGAGCACATCAGCCGACGGGCCGATGAAGGTCAGGCCGTTCTCCTCGCAGGCACGGGCGAGATCGGGGTTCTCGGAGAGGAATCCGTAACCGGGGTAGATCGCGTCAGCGCCGGATTCCTTGGCGACGCGGATCATCTCGTCGACGCTGAGGTAGGCGCGGACGGGATGGCCCTCCTCGCCGATCAGGTAGGCTTCGTCAGCCTTGAGCCTATGCTCCGAATTGCGGTCCTCATAGGGGAAGACGGCAACCGTGGAGGCACCGAGTTCGTAGGCGGCACGGAATGCGCGAACCGCGATTTCACCGCGGTTGGCAACGAGAACTTTGGAGAACATCAGGTATGACCGTTCCTCTCGGCGCCGACGGATGGTCGGCGGAATTCCTTTATCGGTTCCTAACTGTACTCAGGGCGGTTTCCGCCACCGTGCACAGGTTCCAGTTTGCTGCTCCAAGTGTACGGGCAGGGCCGGGCGCGGATGTGACCGGCCTGACGTCGAAGCGGTGTCCGTGGTCTTGGCTAGGCTGGCAGCATGCGGATCCTCCACACCTCTGACTGGCATCTGGGGCGCACCTTCTTCGGTGTCGACCAGACCGCCGCGCAGCGTGCGTTCCTCGACCATTTGCTCGACGTCGTCGCAGCCGAGCGCATCGACGCAGTGCTTGTCGCCGGGGACGTCTACGATCGAGCGATCCCTCCGGCTGATGCTCTGACGAACTTCGATGAGACTGTCACTGCGCTCCTCGATTCCGGAGTCCGGGTCATCGCCACCAGCGGCAACCACGATTCGTTCATGCGGCTCGGCCACGGGCGCCGCACCCTCGATCATGCCGGCCTGCACATCCGCACCCGGATCTCCGATCTCACCTGGCCGGTGCTGCTGGGCGGCAGTGCGTCCTCGCCCGAGGCGGTGGTGTACGGGATCCCGTATCTGGAACCTGGACTGGTGGCCGGGAAGTTCGGGTGTGCCCGCAGCCATGAGGCGGTGCTGGCACACGTCATGGACCTCATCCGCACCGATCACCAGCAGCGGTACCCAGACGCCTTCCTCATCGTCGCAGCTCACGCTTTCGTCGGCGGGCAGTCGCTGGCCAGCGAATCGGAGCGCTCGATCGACGTCGGTGGCGTCTCGGTCGTCTCCGCTGATGTCTTCGCCGGTGCTGATTACGCGGCTCTCGGGCATCTGCACCGGCCCCAGGACGTCACCGACATCGTCCGGTATTCCGGGTCCCCACTGCCGTACTCCTTCACCGAGGCCAAGACACCCAAGCGGATGCTGCTGCTCGACACCTCGGGCCCGGAGCTCAGCGTCGAGAGCATCGCCCTACCTGCTTTCAGCGATGTGCGCACCCTGCGCGGCACGCTTGAGGAGGTGCTCGAGACCGGGCGGGCGGCACGTGCCGATGGCGAAGATCTCACCGAAACCCTCGTGGCCGCCGAGCTGACCGACCCGGCTCGGGTGACCGGGGCACTCGGCCGGCTGAAGGAGACCTTCCCGCAGCTCATCAAGATGACCTGGGTCAATGCCGCACAGCCTGCACAGGCACATGAAGCAGCAGCGCAGGGCAGCGTCGAACGCACTGACCGCGAGGTGTTCTCCGACTTCATCTCCCATGTCACCGGACAGCCGGCTGATGTCGAGGATCTCGCCCGCTTCGACTCAGCGCTGCTGGAGCTGCGGGAGGCGACGTCATGAGGATGAACTCGCTGCAGATGCAGGCTTTCGGTCCGTTCCCCGGCGCACAGGCCGTCGACTTCGACGAGCTCGGTGCTGATGGTCTGTTCCTCATCAGCGGTCCGACCGGGGCAGGCAAGACGACGATCCTCGATGCGCTCGCCTTCGGGCTCTACGGCACCGTGCCCGGGGCGCGCAGCGACGCTGAGGACTACCGCAGCCATTACGCCGATTCTGACACCCCGACCTACGTCGAGGTCGAATTCACTGCGCAGGCACGGCGGTGGAGAGTCCGGCGCAGCCCGCGCTACATGCGCCCCAAGAAGCGCGGCACCGGTATGACCGAGGCGAAGGCGACCGCTGAGCTGTCGGTGTTCAACCCGGAGTCGGGGCACTGGGATGGGATCGGCCGCACCGTGTCGGAGGTGCAGGCGGAGATCAACCGGGTGCTCGGGCTCAATGCCGCCCAGTTCATGCAGATCGTGCTGCTCCCCCAAGGCGAGTTCGCCCGTTTCCTGCGGGCAGATCCGATCGAACGCGAGCCCATCCTCAGGCGGCTGTTCAACACCGAGCACTTCACGGATCTGGAGTCGATCCTCGAGGCACGGGCCCGGCAGGCGCGTGCCGCACTCGATGCCGTGTCACAGGAACGGCAGACGCTCATGCGCCAGGCGCAGGGCAGCTGCGGCGAGGATCTGCCGATCCCGACCGCGGCCCATCCGAGTGTCGCCGATGTCGATGCCGTGCTGGGGGCGGCGGTCAGTGTCGTGCGCGAACGGATCGACGTCTTCACTGAGGTGCTGCAGTCTGCGCGCACGCGCTCTGCCGATGCCGAAGCGGCTGCCGACGCAGCAGCGGCACGTCAGGCTGACCGTGAGAAGCTCACACAGCTGCGCAGCCGGCAGGAGGCCTACGCCACCTCTGCTGACGAGCGCGCACGGCTGGCCCAGCTGCAACGCCAGGCGATCAAGGCAGAGAGCGTCGCACCGTACGGACGTGAAGCTGACCGTGCCGTCCGCGAACAGGAAGCGGCAGAGAAGCACCACACCGCAGCGCTGACGGCTTTCAGCACAGAACTTTCTGCACTCCCCCGCCGGCCTGAGACCACCTCTGCCGAACATATCGTTCAGGCAGCTGGCGACGGTCAGCGCGCGGCGGCCAGCATCGCCACGCACCTGACACGCGTCGCTGACCTCACGCGTGAGCGCACCGACCTCCAGCAGAAGCAGACGGCCGCAGCCGGCCGGGTGGCCGAACTGGAGGAGAAAGCCGCTGCCCAGGATGCCGCACTTGATGAGCTCAACGCCCGGCTTGAGACTCGCAGTGACGTCCAGCGGGAATACGACCGGCTGCTGCGCGCACTGGAAGCCGCTGCGATCCGCCAGCAGCGCGGCGACGAGATCACCGCTGCCGAGCAGCAGCGCGACAAACAGCAGGAAGCGCTGAAGGACAGGCAGGCCGAGGAATCCGCCGCCAAGGACACCTACGCCCGCATCCGTTCGACCCGTCTGGCCGGTATCGCAGCAGAACTCGCTGCTGAGCTGACATCGGGACACGCGTGCTCCGTTTGCGGTGCCACCGAACATCCCGCACCGGCAAAGCCCACCGACGACACGGTGACGAAATCTGACGAGGACGCAGCGCTGAACGCGTGGACTCAGGCGCAGAACGCCACCAATACCGCACGCAGCACGCTGGCAGAGTCGCGCGCCCGGATCACTGCCCTGACCCGCAGCCTCGACGAGCTGGCAGGTGAGGACGCAGCTGTCTCGGTTGCCGAACTCACTCAGGCACGCGACACCGCCGCACAGACACTTCGCGAGCTCGATCAGGCACGCAGAGAGCGTGACGAACTGCGGCAGAAGCGAGTTGCGCTCGAACAGCAGCAGGCCTCAGCTCGGGAAGACGCCCAGACAAGCGCCACCCAGCTGTCGGCAGTCGGCGGCCAGTTGAAGCAGCTCGATGACGTGGTCTCAGGCGACCAAGCAGCGGCTCTGCATCCGTTCGGGTTCGAAACCCCCGACACCTCAGCGGCTGCTGAGGAGTGCGCAGCTCAGCTGCAGCGCTTGCGCAATGCCGGTGAAACGCTGATCCAGGCACAGACGAAGCGAGAAGACACAGCCGCCGAGTCGGCCGAACGCCGAGACGCGTTTGAGACGGCACTGACTGAGGCCGGCTTCACCGACAGAAACGATTATCAGGAAGCCCGCCAGATCGATAAGACTGGAGTCGACAGCGCTCTGCGCGCCGCTGCTGATGAGGCCGCCCGGATCGCAGAGCTGACAAGCCAGGACTGGTACTCGCCCGCCTGCGCTGACACAGCATCAGACGAGGAGCTGATAGACAGTGTCGCCGTCACCGCTGAGCAGCGCACGACCGCCGCCTCCGACGCCGAGCATCTGGGTCAGCTGCTGGCGGTGCACAGACATGATGCCGCGGATCTCGTCCAGCTGCGCGAGCGCTTCCTGCACACCGCCGCCGAGGTGGAAGCCGAGGTCGCACAGCGCCGTGGAGACGTCGCCCTTGATGGCATCGTGCGCGCCACCTCCGCTGACAACCTTCACCGGCTGCCGCTGAGCTCATATGCCCTGCTGTCGCTGTTCGTCGAAGTCGCACATAATGCCTCCGAACGATTGCAGACGATGAGCGGCGGTCGGTTCACGCTCATCCACGACCTCTCCCTGCACCGACGGGAGAAGCGCGCCGGCCTCGGCCTGCAAGTGCTCGATACGTTCACCGACGAACCGCGCGATCCCCGCTCACTCTCCGGAGGCGAGACATTCATGGCCTCATTGGCCCTGGCGCTCGGGCTGGCCGACACCGTGGCGGCCGCAGCCGGCGGCATCAGATTGGATTCGCTGTTCATCGACGAAGGATTCGGGTCGCTCGATCCCGACGCACTGGCCCAAGTGATGGAAGTCCTGGACGAGCTGCGCGCAGGTGGCCGCTGCGTCGGAGTCATCTCCCACGTGCAGTCCATGCTCCAGTCGATTCCCCAGCAGCTGCGCATCGAGCGAAGCCCCACCGGATCGACAATCACACACCGCTCCTCCCCCGACAGCTGAGGGCGCTTGCTCCGAGGTCAGACCGCCTGAGCCCGGCACAACTGGTGATCTGTTCAAACTGGTGGCCACCTGCCGTGCGATGTCCGTGACCGCGATGTGCAGATCGGATACCGTAAGAGTGTGCTTGTGCTCAGCGTCTCTAGTCTTAAAGGTGGGGTCGGAAAGACCTCGGTGACCCTTGGTTTGGCCTCTGCTGCCTACAGCCGCGGCATCCCGACCCTGGTGATCGATATGGATCCCCAGGCGGATGCCTCGACAGGTCTCGACATTCCCGTGCGCACCGAAGTCGACATCGCCGACGTGCTCGCTGCACCGCGCAAGCGGATTCTCGAACGCGCCGTCGTCCCCAGCGGATGGGTCGGCGAACAGCGTGGACATGTCGACGTGATCTCCGGGTCACCGCGTGTCGCTGAGTTCGACCAGCCCACCTTGTCGCTGCGCTACCTGCGCCGACTGTCGGAGGCCATCCATAAGGCCGGCACCGGCTACCGTCTCGTCCTCATTGACTGCCCGCCATCGCTCAACGGCCTCACCCGCGCGGCCTGGACCGCCAGCAGCCGTGTGCTCATCGTGACCGAACCCGGGCTCTTCTCGGTGGCAGCCGCCGACCGCGCACTGCGTGCCACCGACGAACTGCGCCGCCGCACCGCTAGTGACCTGCAGCCGCTGGGAATCGTCGTCAATCGCGCCAGGCTGCAGTCCCGGGAGCACTCCTACCGCATCGAAGAGCTGCGCGAGATGTTCGGCCCACTGGTGGTCAACCCGCCGATTCCCGAACGCACTGTGCTGCAGCAGGCTCAGGGATCAGCACGTCCAATCCACTCCTGGCCAGGCAAGCCGGCAGCTGAGCTCGCCGCAGCCTTAGATAAGATCCTCGACCGCGCGCTGCGCTCAGAGCGCATCCGCCGCAAAGCAGACGCCAAGGCCACCCCAGCGTCTTCAACCGCAGTAGCCGACAGCTCTGGCGATACGCAGAAGCCCGAAGCAGACGCCGTACCAGACGAGGGTCCGATGACGCCGAAGAATGTCGGTGCTCAGGATCGCGCAGGCGCGGTTGAAGAGCCCGCGACTCAACCGGCAGAACCCACCACCAGCACACCTGTTGAAAAGGGCGAAGAGAGTCAGAAGCCGACAGACGTCGACACCGAGCATGACTCGGCTCCGAATGTGCAGAGCGAACCCGAACAGCCAGCCGAGCAGGACCGCGACGAAGATGAGAAGCCCTCGGCTGCGCCAACTGAGTCCGATTCAGCCGAAGAAACCCGTTCGTCGAAAGAACAGGACGCAAAGGGCACGCCAGGAGCCTTGACCGAGGCTGGCGCAGACGGCGGTCCTGATTCAGCCGCTGAAGTGCAGGCGCGTGAAGAGGGCCCTTCCCAGACCAACGGCGTTCGCCCGCAGTCACCGATGGGAGGACAGCCGCCGAAGCCGCGTTCAGCTCCAACCGTCGGCAGCCAGCTCACCGGGACATCGGTGTCAGCGCTACTCGCTCAGCCGTCGTCACAGCAGGACGATTTGGGCGTCGAAACTGCCGCTATGCCTCTCGTCGATACTGATACCGGCCCAGCTCAGATCCACGAGCCCGCCGGAGGCGAAGAAGCGTTCCTCACCCGGCGCGAGCTGCGTGAGCGCCGTGAACGCGAGAAGAGCAGCAAGCGCAAGTGGTTCGGACGCTGAGGAGCGTCTGAGACACAGGCCGCTGCGAGCCGGAGTCTCTTTCCCCACGCAAAAGC
>NZ_JALXPM010000007.1:0-82193 GCF_025147615.1 Brevibacterium luteolum
GCTGAGTGTCGGAACCCTCATCGGGGTCTCAGCTCTGCTCGATCATCCCTCCGCTGCTGCCGGCTGCTCGGCCGGCGCCTCGGCAGTGTCGTTGAGCGACTCGTCGAGGGTGATGACGCCGTAGCTCCAGCCGCGGCGGCGGTAGACGACCGAGGGCTTGGAGGTCTCCTCATCGATGAAGATGTAGAAGTCGTGGCCGACCATCTCCATCCGGTTGAGGGCCTCCTCGATGCCGATCGGGTTGGCGGGGAAGTTCTTCTCGCGCAGCACCACCGGCGAATCGCCTTCGGACTTGATGCGCCCGTTGGTCTTGTCGGTGCTGGGCTGCTCGGTCTGGCTGTCGTCCTCCTGGCTCGGCGCCAGCGGCTCGATGACCTCGAGTTCCGCGAGCGCCTCGGCGGTCGAGGCTTGGCGGTGTCCGCCCTTGCGGGAGACCTTGCGGCGATCGCGCGCCCGGCGCAGACGCTCGAGCAGCTTCGCCCAGGCGAGGTCGAGGGCCGCGTAGCGGTCGGATGCGTGTGCCTCCGCGCGGAGCACCGGGCCCTTGGCGATGACGGTGATCTCAACGCGCTCAGCGGTGTCGGGCTGGCTGGTGTTCGCGTCGTGCGTGGCGACGACCTCAGTGCGCAGGGCGCGCGGCGCCAGCTGCTCGACCTTGGAGACCTTGTCCTCGATATGTGACCGGAAACTGTCGGAGATGGTCGTGTGGCGACCTTTGACGACGATGTCCATGGTGACTTCCTTTACACGTCGGGGAGACGGATCGCTCCGTACCCATCCGAGCGGATGGGGTTACTCCATTACATACCATGTCGGCGCTCGAGGGAACCACTGCCGGGGGCGAGTGCGATCACGGCCGTTCCACATGGCAGGATGCCGCCGGCGCGCAGCGCGCGTGCCGACTCGGCAAGTGTCGCCCCGGTGGTGCAGATGTCGTCGACGAGCACCGTGGTCGTCTGCGACACGGCGTGCCGGGCCCGAGGTGTCAGGCGGGTGTCGAGAGCATGGGAGCCGCGCACGTTGCGGCGTCTGCTGCGCGCACCGAAGCCCACCTGGTCGCGGTGCCGCCTGACGGTCAGCAGCTCGGCGGTGTGCACGCGCAGCCTGTCGGCGGCCAGCAGCTGTGCGGCGGCCGCGCACAGCTGGGCGACGTGGTTGCCGTCGCGTGCCCGGCGGGCCTTCGGTGTGGCAGGGACGGGGACGAGGAGGACGAGCCCGCCGGGTGTCGGGATCTCCTGTAGGCAGGTGATGATCGCCCGGGCCAGCTGCAGGCCGAGCAGCGGGGCGAGGTCCTTCCGGCCGGATTCCTTGAAGGCCACGAGTGCTGCCCGCAGCACCCCAGTGTAGGAGCCTGCGGCGGTGACTGCTGCGGTGCCGTAGCGCGGCAGCGCGGTGATGGTCTCGGTGGCCATGCCGGTCAGGCAGTGCCCGCACACGGAGACGGTGTCGGCCCCGCAGCCCACGCAGGCGCGCGGGATGACGAGCTCGGCGAGCTCATCGGCGGCTGCGGCCGCCCATGCTGTGACCGGGCCCCGTGCCCGAGGTGCGCCCATCGTCCCAGCGTGCCCACCGCCTCGGGCGCGGGCAACGGGGAGACGGCGTTTGTGACCTCAGGTCGGCAGGTATCAGCCGGGTGCTGAGGGGTCGTAGGTCTGGGCGTCGACGAGCTTCTGCCACGAGCCTGCCCCGTAGCTGTAGATCTCGCCGTCGGCGGTGCCGACGCGCACGGAGCGCTGCTCTTCTCCGGAGGTGATCTGGGTGCCGCCCTCGATCGAGCCGAGCGAGGTCGCCGGCCCGGAGACCGGCACGGACAGCGGTTCGACGCTCGTGCCCTGTTCGGCGCCGAGCAGGACGAGGGCGTCGTAGCCGAACCAGGAGAAGTCGGTGATCTTCGAGAAGCCCGTGGCCACCTGCAGGGGCGTTGCCGAGGAGACCCCGGTCGGGGCGCCCTGGGAGTCCCGGGAGATGCCGACGACCTCCAGACGGGTGTCGTCGCCGTCGCTGCTGAGGACTGCCAGGCGGGTGCCGTCGGGTGAGACGCCGATGCTCGTGACCATGCGGCCGCCCAGGAACGGAACCGCCACCTCGGTGAGTGCACCGTTGCGGCTGATCGCCTGGATGCGGCCGTCGGAGGCCGTCTCCGCCGCCCACAGCCAGCCCTCCTTGTCGAAGGACAGATTGGCGTAGCCCTCACCGCGCAGCACCTCCTCGTCATTGGGGCTGTCGGCGAGCAGGCGCCGCACAGCCTTCGCGTCGTCGGCGAGATAGGCGTACATCGACTCATCGAGGGCGATCGCAGGCCGGGCCGCTCCGTCGACGAGCTCCGGGGCCCCGTCGATCGGATCGATGGCGGTGCCGAGAATGCGCACGAGCCTCCGATCGGAGATCGCGATCGGGTTGTCGGAGATGTTGAGCGTGGTGGGCACGTCGGGCAGGGAGCCGAAGTCGAGTTCGCCGCTCGTGCCGGAGACCCGCGCCGCGGTGATCGACCCGACTTCCTTGAGGGTCGTCTGGATCTGCATCGCGATCCGCCCGTTGGTGCGCTCGTCCAGGCCCGAGGCAGTCGCAGACAGTTCGACGCGGGCGACCCCGTCGGAGACGGCGACCGAGCGCGGATCGAGCTGGGTGCCGTCGGGGATCGCGGAGACGACCGCGCCGGTGAGGTAGTCGGCCGGGCCGCCGAGCAGCTCGGTCATGATCTCACTGGCCGTCGCCGGTGAGCGGATGAACCAGCGGGTGTCGGGCACGAGCAGCTCGTAGCCCGGTGAGTAGAAGTACAGCGGGTAGGGCTGGAACAGGGTCGAGAAGTTCACGGCGGTGAGCACCATGCCCGCCGGGGCCTGGGAGATCCGCCATTCGCCGTTGACCTGCCGCAGTGTGAAGTCCATATCGACCTGGGTGCCGCGGGCCGATTCGCGGTAGATGCGGCGGTCGTCGAGCACGCCGCCGACCGGGATCGTCAGCGACACCGACTGCGAGTCGGTGGTGACCTCGCTGGTCACCGAATCCAGTGTGCGCCCAGGCTGCAGCACAGTGACCGAGGACAGCGGGTTCCACTCGCCGGCGAAGCTGTCGGTGAGGTAGGAGCGGGCGACTTCGAAGTTGTTGCTGTAGCCGGCGCCGGCGGCGAGGAACCCGCGGACGATCTCGTTCGGGCTCTGCCCAGGGACCGGCCCGTCGGGATCGATGCGGGACTGGACGTGCGGGTCATCGCCGCTGACGTCGCGGTGGCCGACGGATCCATCCTTGGGGATCGAGGCGCAGCCGGAGATGAGGACGACGGCTGCGAGGATGGCGGCGAGCAGGCTACGCGGTCTCATCGCTGGCCTCCTGGGTCTCGACGACGATCGGGATGCTGCCGGTCTGGATGCGCAGCGAACCGTCCGAGGTGGCCGGTCCTGCCACGAGTGCGGTGCCGCCGACGCGTGCATCGGCCGGCGGCAGCGGCAGCGGCGAGGTGGTGATCGACTGGCCCTCCCGGCGCGGGATCGTGAGCCGGAAGCACGAGCCCTCCCCGACCCGGCCCCAGGCCTGCAGCCAGCCGCCGTGCAGGTGAGCGTCTTCCAGGGAGATCGCCAGGCCCAGCCCGGAGCCGCCGAGCGTGCGGCGGCGAGACGGGTCGGCTCGCCAGAACCGGTCGAAGACGTGCTCGACCTGCTCCTCGGACATGCCCACCCCGTGGTCGCGCACGCTCACGGCCACCGCCTCGGCGTTGGCGGCGACGAACACGTCGATGCGGCGCTGTTCGCCGTGCTCGATGGCGTTGACGATGAGGTTGCGGACCACCCTGTTGATGCGCACCCGGTCGATTTCGGCCATGACGGGCGCGGAGGGAGCGTGGAGGATGATCTCGGTATCGGCGTGATCGGCGACCATCGTCAGCGTGTCGATGACCCCGGAGACCACCTCGCACACATCGGCCGGCTTCGTCACCAGCTGGGCGGCACCGGCATCGTGGCGGGAGATCTCCAGCAGATCATTCAGCAGCGTCTCGAAGCGCTCGACCTGCGAGTTGAGCAGCTCGGCGATGCGGCGATGGGATTCGTCGAGCTCGTCGCGGGACTCGTAGATCACGTCCGATGCCATCTGGATGGTGGTCAGCGGGGTGCGCAGCTCGTGGGACACGTCGGAGACGAACTGGCGCTGCAGCACCGTCAGCTGTTCCATCCGGGTGATCTGGTCCTGCAGCGTGTCGGCCATGTCGTTGAAGCTCTGCGCCAGGGTGGCGAGCTCGTCATTGCCCTGAACCGGCATGCGCTGGTCGAGGTCGCCGTCGGAGAGCTTGCGGGCCACCTCGGAGCCGGTGCGCACCGGGACGACGACGAGCCGGGTGACGATCCACGCGACCGCGCCGACGAGCACCACGAGCACGAGGGCGGCGACGATGAGCACCCGCTGGACGAAGTCGAGCGTGTTCTGCTCCTCCTGCAGGTCGGCGACGACGTAGAGGTCGAACTGGCCGGCAGAGGGCACAGTCACCTGCTGGGCGAGGATGAGGCCCGGTGAGCTGCCGGGCCCGGGCAGTTCGACGGACTGGTAGAGCTGTTCGCCGGCCTGCGCCTGGGACACAGCGTTGCGGAACGCATCCGGCATCGCCGAGGGTGCGATCGCCTCACGCCCAGACATGACCGCGGTCGTCGGCTGGACCTGGGATGAGCGCTCACGCGGTTCCAGCGCGATCGAGCGCAGCGGGGTCGGGGACCGGGAGAGCATCCCGCGCAGCTGGACGTTGAGGCTTTCGGACAGCGCGCTGTCGTCCTCACCTGGGGACAGCGATTCGAGCTCGCCGGCATAGCCGGACATCTGCGTCGAGACCGAGGACAGCTTCGCTTCGAACAGGCCGCGGGAGATCTGCTGGGCCATGAAGCTGCCGACGCCGTAGACGGCGATGATGGTGAGCAGGATGGTGAGCACGACGATGCGCAGCTGCAGCGAGCGGGTGAAAGCCGCTGCGAGGAACCGGTAGATCCTCATGAGGCCGCCCCAGGCGCTCCGGCCCAGTCGCACGGCCGATGCGGAACGACTCACGAAGCCTGGCCCGCCTTGTAGCCGACACCGCGGACGGTGACGACGATGTCGGGCTTCTCCGGATCCTTCTCGATCTTCGAGCGCAGCCGCTGGACGTGGACGTTGACGAGCCGGGTGTCAGCGGCGTGCCGATAGCCCCACACCTCCTCGAGCAGGGTCTCGCGCGAGAACACCTGCCAGGGTTTGCGGGCGAGCGCGACGAGCAGGTCGAACTCCAGCGGGGTCAGCGACACCGGTTTGCCGCCCTTCGTCACGGTGTGCCCGGCGACGTCGATCGAGACGTCGCCGACGTTGAGCACCTCGGGCGCGGAGGGCTCTGACATCCGCAGGCGGGCGCGCACGCGCGCGACGAGCTCCTTGGGCTTGAACGGCTTGGGCACGTAGTCATCGGCACCGGATTCGAGCCCGAGGACGACGTCGACGGTGTCGGACTTGGCGGTGAGCATGATGATCGGCACCCCGGATTCCTCACGGATCTCCCGGCACACCTCGAGGCCGTCTTTGCCGGGCAGCATGAGGTCGAGCAGGATGAGGTCGGGCCTGACGCTGTGGAAGGCCTCCATCGCACCATCGCCGGTGGCGCAGAAGTGCGGGTCGAAGCCCTCGCTCTTGAGCACAATGCCGATCATCTCCGCCAGTGCGGTGTCATCGTCGATTACCAGGATCCGTGCGTTCATAGCACCCATTGTCACCTATCCGGCTGAGAAGTCCGCGCAGGGGGCGGCAGGTGTCGGCAGGTTCACACGGTGAGCCTGCATGACGGGCCCGCGTGGCGCGCCTGCTGGTCCGGCGCCGAGGCGGTGATGCAAGTGAGTGCCCGAATGTCGTCTCGGCACCGGGCACGTGTGCATAGAATGGGGCGTGATCTGACCCCGAACCAGGAGGTGCCGTTGTTCGTCACCGACCGCGCCGCCTGGGACGCACAGACCGATTGGGCGACCGGCCGCTGGCACCCGCGCACTGAGACCCGCACCCGCCCGGCCTGGCAGCCGGCCCCGCAGCCGGGCGTGCTGTCGAAGCGGCCGATGCGCTTCGCCGAGTCGCTCGATGCCGGGTTCCGGCTGCTGCGCTTCAGCCCCGGGGTCTCCGTCGGCACCGCGATGATCGCGCTGACGCTGTTCCTGCTCGCTGTCGGTGCCGCAGTCGCCGGTCTCATCTGGTTCAGCTTCGGCTATGTCGTCGGCATCGCCGGCAACACCGAGGCTGTCGGCGGGCTGTCCTTCCTCATGCAGTTCGGCGCCTCGGCTGTCTCTCTGCTCTCACTGTGCTTCCTGCACTTCCTCTCCGGGCTTCTCTCGATCCCGGCCCGGCAGGCGTTCTTCACACCGCCCGGCGGCCGCGCCGTCGACGCGCGCGGGCGGTCGACGACGACGCTGCGCCGCACCTGGGGGCTGCTGGCCGGCCAGCGGCTGCGTCTGATAGCCGCCACCGCCCTGCTCGGCGGGGCGCACTTCGCGGCTCTGGCGCTGCTGCTCGCTCCCGGAGTGGTCATCGCGGTGTTCACCGCGCAGGCCGTCGTCGGGTTCCTGCTTGCCGGTCTCGGGGCGCTCGGCTGGGTCGTGTTCACGGTCTTCTTCATGGTCCGCACCGCCTTCGTCGGCTGCGCGATCGCGCTGGAGCGGATGACGATCCGGCAGGCCTTCGCCCGCTCCTGGAAGCTCACCGGCCGCCGCTTCTGGGCCACCGCCGGCACACTGCTGCTGTCGTACTACCTGTCTTCGCAGCTCGTTGGCATCATCGTCTTCCCGCTGCTGCTCATCTTCTTCATCGCCGCGCTCATCGTCTCGCTGACCTTCCTCGACTCCACCGATGCCGACACCTTCGCCACCGTGGTGATCGGTGTGCTGACGATCCTCGGGCTCGCTTTCACCGCGGCGGCGACCGCGGTGCTCTACGCCTACCAGTCCGGGGTCATCACCGGCCTGTACTTCGACCGCAGGATGCGCTTCGAAGGCTATGACCTCCTGCTGCTGCGCGAGGCCGAGGAGCTGGATCGCCGCACATGAGCACTCCCCTGACCCCCGATCGCGACGAGGCCCGGCGCTGGGCTGAGAAGAAGCTGTCCGAACCGGAGTACCGCGACGCCGACCTGTCCCCGCTGGAGAAGCTCGGCCGGGCCATCGACCGGTTCTTCGACGGGCTCATCAGCAGCGCTGCCGCGATCGACTCGCCGTGGACGCTGCTCATCATCGCCGCGATCATCGTCGGGCTCGTCGTCCTCGTCATCCGGCGGGTCCGCCGCGGCACCAGCGGCGGTGTCGACCTCGCCGCCTTCGACCCCGCCGAGCGAGCCGAGACGATCGACCCGCAGGCCTTCTGGGATGCCGCCCAGACGGCAGCCGGCAAGGGAGACTACACGCTGGCGGTGCAGAACGGGGTGCGGGCGATCTTCGCCCAGTTCGTTACGCTGAGTCTCATCGACATGACCGCCGCCTCGACCGCCTCGGAGCTGGCCCGCGCGGCCGCTTCTGCCTGCCCGCCGGCCACCGCCGATGCGCATGCCGCCGGTGGGCTGTTCGACGCCGTGACCTTCGGCGAAGCCCAAGCCACAGCCGCTGACTGGCAGGACCTGCTCGCCCGCGCCGAGCGGATCACAGCCGCTACCTCCCAGGCCGTCTCCACGCGGTCCGCCGCCTCGGGAGCCGCCAGCTCGGCCACCGCCTCGGGCGCGGGCAGCGGGGAGGCCGGCGCATGAGCACGAGTCTCGACCTCGCCGTGCGCGGCACGACTGCGCACACCGGGCCGGGCCGGGTCGACCGGCTGCGCAGCGGCACCCGGGCGGCAGCACTGTGGGTCATCGCCGCGGTTGTCATCCTGGTGACCGCGATCGGTGGGTTCTTCCTCTCGATCCTCGATGAGGAGACCGGCGAGCTGCACCCGGAGTCCGTGCAGCCCTCGGGCACGAAGGCGCTCATGGACATCCTGCGCGAGCGCGGCGTCGAGGTCACGGTCACCGAATCCAGGCAGGAGGCGCGCACGGCCGCCGCAGGGGCAGACACCACGGTGCTCTACCTCGACGTTGAGGGCAACGGCGAGACCGAGACGCGCGAAGAGCTCGGCGAGGCGGTGCGCTCCGGCGGCAATTCGCTCGTGCTCGCCGATCCCGGTTATGACGTCGAGGACTTCACCCCAGCACTGCGGATGGCGCCCTATTTCGAGAACGAGGCGCAGAACGAGCTGCTGCAGCCCGGCTGCCAATCCCCGGCAGCCGTGGCCGCCGGGCAGCTGCGCGGCGCCGATGGCTTCTACGCGGCCTCGCCGGGATACGAAGACGCAGTCACCACCTGCTACGCGTTCCCCGGCGTCCCGCCGGATTCGGGTGCCTACGCCCGCGCCGAGGCGGACGGCGCCGATGTCACGGTGCTCGGTGCGCGGGCGTGGATGACGAACGCCGAGCTTGACGAGGAGGGTCATGCCGCGCTCATGCTGCACACCCTCGGCCAGCACAAGAACCTCGTCGTCTACCTGCCGCAGGCCGGCGACCAGCCCTCGGCCGGTGAAGAGGAGCCGCCGAATGCGCTGACCTTCATCCCGCCGTGGTTCGGCGTCGCGCTGCTGTGGCTCATCCCGCTCACCGCCGCACTGCTGTGGTGGCGGGTCCGGCGCTTCGGGCCGCTGGCTGTCGAACGACTGCCGGTCGTCGTCCCGCCGGTTGAGACCGTGCACGGCCGGGCTGCACTCATGCAGCGGGCCGGGGCCCGCACCGCATCGCTGCACTCGCTGCGCACAGCTTCACTGCTGCGCATCGCCGCCCGGCTCGCCCGGCCCTCCCAGGAGCGGCCCGAGCAGCTGTGCGCTGCGATCGCCGCCCACACCGGCCGCGACCTGGCCGAAGTCCGCTACGCCTATCTTGAGGGAGTGCCGGCCAACGACCGGCAGCTCTCAGACATCGCCGTCCTCATCACCGCCATCGAAAGCGAGGTCTCCCCGACATGACCGACACTCCCCACCATCCGCAGCAGCCCGGCCAGCAGCCGGGACAGCCTGCTGGTCCGTTCGGGTCGGGCGGTCAGCCGGGCGGGCCCGGCGTACCGGTCGGCAGCCAGCCCGGTGGTCCGGTCGGCAGCCAGCCGGGGATCCAGCCCGGCCAAGCGCCGCTGCCGCCGCAGCATGCGCCAACCCACGGGCAGATGCCGGGCCAGCTGCATGGCCAGCAGCCCGGCCAGCCGGGGCACGCGTCCGCGCCAGCCCCCGGGCAGCTTCCGGGCCAACCGCACGGACAGGTTCCGGGCCAGCCGCACGGACAGGCGCCCGCCGCCTCGGGCGCGGGACAGCCAGGACTCCATGAGCGGCTGGCGGCCGAGCACCAGCTCGGCGACCGCGACCACGAACTGCGCGAGCGATTCCTCGCCGTCCGCCATGAGGTCGGCAAGGCCGTCGTCGGCCAGCATGAGGCCGTCGACGGGATCCTGCTGGCACTCCTGTGCCACGGGCATGTGCTGCTCGAAGGCGTGCCCGGTGTGGCGAAGACGCTGCTCGTGCGCGCGCTGGCCGAGGCGCTCGAACTGGACTCGACGCGCGTGCAGTTCACCCCCGACCTCATGCCCGGCGACGTCACCGGCTCGATGATCTACGACACCCGCTCAGGCGACTTCGAGTTCCGCGAAGGCCCGGTATTCACCAACCTGCTCATCGCCGACGAGATCAACCGCACCCCGCCGAAGACCCAGTCGGCGCTGCTGGAGGCGATGGAGGAGCGGCAGGTCTCCGTCGACGGGCAGACCCGCCGGCTGCCCCAGCCGTTCCTCGTTGCCGCGACCCAGAACCCGATCGAGCATGACGGCACCTATCCCCTGCCCGAAGCACAGCTCGACCGGTTCCTCTTCAAGCTCATGCTCACGCTGCCCGAGCGCGAGACCGAGCTTGAGATCCTCACCCGCCACGCCCACGGCTTCGACGGCCGGCGCCTGTCCGATGCCGGCATCGAGCGCGTCGCCGATGCTGCGACGATCCTGGAGGCCGGGAAGCGGGTCGGTGACATCTACGTCGATCCCGAGGTGCTCGGTTACATCGTCGACCTCGTGCAGGCCACCCGCAGCGCACCGTCGTTCGCGATGGGCATCTCCCCGCGCGGCGGCACCCGGCTACTGGCCGCAGCCCAGGCGCAGGCGTGGATGTCCGGGCGCGGATTCGTCACCCCCGATGACGTCAAGACGCTCATCTCGCCGGCCTTCCGCCACCGCGTCATGCTGCGGCCGGAGGCGCAGATGGACGGCATCACCGTCGACCAGGTGCTCGCCTCGATCATCGACACCACCCGCGTGCCGCGATGATCGTCACCTGGCGCTTCGTCGTCCTCGTCGCTCTGGCGGCGATCCCGGTCATGGTCTTCCCCAGCTGGGGCACCACCGGCATCGCCTTAGGCTCTGTGCTGCTCGTGGCGTTCCTCGACTGGCTGGTCACCGCTTCGCCTGCGACGATCCGGCTGCAGCGCACCCCCGGCCGGCGCGTGCGGCTGGGCCATGAGACGGACTCGACGCTGACGGTCATCAATGCCGGTAAGCGGGCCGCCAGCCTGCACATCCGCGACGCCTGGCCGCCGTCGGCAGGCGCGCAGGACAACCGTCTGCGGGTTCGGCTGGCAGCCGGTGAGCAGCATGAGCACGTGACACGGCTGGTGCCCACCCGTCGAGGTGAGCTGCCGGCCGATCTCGTGACCGTCCGGGTGGCCTCGCCGCTGCGGCTGTGCTGCCGCCAGCAGTCGGTCGAAGTGCCGGCGGCGATCCGCGTCATGCCGCCGTTCGTCTCCCGCAAGCACCTGCCCTCGAAGCTCGCCCGGCTGCGCGAGCTCGACGGGCGCACCCTGCTCATGACCCGCGGCATGGGCACCGAGTTCGACTCGCTGCGCGAATACGTCCGCGGCGACGACGTCCGCTCAATCGACTGGCGGGCCACCGCCCGCGCCCAGCACCTCATGGTCAAGACATGGCGGCCCGAACGCGACCGCCGGGTCGTCATCGTCCTCGACTCCTCCCGCTTGGCCGCCCGCCGGATGGGCGACGGCACCGCCTTCGACGCAGCGATGGAGGCGGCGATGCTGCTCGGCGCACTGGCCGCCGGCGGCGGTGACCGCGTCGACATCCTCGTCGCCGATGCGCGTGTGCGCCGGCACATCGGCCCGATCTCCGGTTCCGATCCGCTCGGCATCATGACCAACGACCTCGCCGACGTGTTCCCAGAACTCATCGACGCCGACTGGAACGAGATCGTCACCCAGACGCTGCGGCTGAGCACACAGCGCGCCTTCGTCGTCTTCCTCACCGCCCTCGATGAGCGCACCATCGCCCAGGACATGCTCCCGGCCCTGCCCGTGCTGCGCGCCCGGCACCGGCTGGCGATCGCTTCTGTCGCCGATCCCGACCTCGGCGACCTCGCTGCACAGGTCTACTCCCCGGCCCAGGTCTACCGCGCCGCAGCTGCCGAGCACGACCTGCTCACCGCCCGCTCACTCGGTCATGCGCTGTCCGATGCCGGCATCCACACCGTCCACGCGGAACCCGAGGACCTCGCCCCGCAGCTGGCCGACCTCTACATCTCACTCAAGGCCAGCGGCAGGCTCTAGCCAGCCGCCGGCACCGAGGCGCGCCCCGCCTCGGGCGCGGGATCAGCGGTCTGTGGCGACGATGCTGTAGCCGGCCTTGTCCGAGGACACGTCCCCGCTCAGACCGGCCTTGAGCGCTGGGCGGCCGAAGTAGATCGCGTAGGCGAAGATCGCTGCGGTCAGCAGGATGCCGGTGCCCATGCGGATGACGTTGGGCAGCTCAGATGGGGTGATGAAGCCTTCGATGAGCCCGGAGAGGAACAGGTAGATGATGAGGCCGAGCCCGACGGTGATCGTCGTGCGGGCTTCCCGCGCCAAGCGGGTGCGCCGCAGCTCCGGGCCGGGGACGACCCAGGCGACGCAGATGCGCAGGCCGGCAGCGGCGGCGATGAGGATGCCGGTGATCTCGGGGATGCCGTGGGGCAGGATGTAGTAGAAGAAGTCCCCGCCCTTGTCGAACTCGAACATGATCGCCCCGGAGATGCCGACGTTGACGGCGTTGACGATGAGCCCGTAGATGACGTAGATCCCGGTGATGCCCAGGGCCACCCACTGCAGCGCGATCCAGGCGTTGTTCGTCCACACACCGACGGCGAAGACCTCGTTGCGGTGCTCGAAGTAGTACTCCTTGAAGTCGCGTTCGGCCAGCTGGCGGCGCATCTCCTCATCAGCAAGGGCCGGCAGCACGCCGGGCGTGTGGTAGGCCCAGAGGGTCGTGAGCACGGAGATGCCGACGAAGAAGACGAAGGTGAAGACGAAGAACCACCGCAGCCGGTAGAGCGCGGCCGGCAGCGAGATGGTGAAGAACCGCGCGAGCGCCCCGCCTGCCCCGGTCGGCACGCCCGTGAGCTGGGTGCGCGAGCGGTGCACGATGTTCGACAGCCGTACCGAGATCTCCGAGTCCGGGGCGACCGTCTGGATGCGCGAGAGGTCCTTCGACGCCGCCCGGTACAGGCGCAGGAACTCCTCAGCCTCATGGGGACTGAGGGTGTTCTTCTTCGCCAGGCGCGACAGGCGCTCCCATTCGCCAGCGTGGCGTTCGGCGACGAGTGCGGGGTCCATAGGATCCCAGCATAACCGCAAGTGAGGGGTGCCTCCGGCGGGCAGGCCGCAGGCCGTGCCCGAGGTGGTGGTTGCGGTGGTGCTCGCGGGAAGGGATGTCAGTGGGTGCTGGCAGACTGAGATTAGATTCGAAGCAGGCATATGTTTATGTGAGTTTCATGTGAACGCAGTCGAAACTATTGTTCCAGCATATCGAACACACTTAGACTTAAAACAACAAAGATCACGGTAGATCACAAGGGAGGTGGCCGCGATGCTCGTGGAAGAACAGGTCATCACGACCCGCCGCAACGATACAGTGGTCGACACGTCTGATTTCGCTGACTGCCTCTACCGGCTGAAATCCACCAACCGGGACATCGACGACCGCCGCATGACTGGGCTTGGATTCCTCTTTGATGCTTTCCTCGCCCGTGCGGCTTCCGATTCACCAGAGGATGTCTCCCTGCAGGTCGATGCGGTCCGTGAGCTCGCGGCTGACCCGCGTGCGCTCGGCCGCCCGGACCGTGACGGCACGGACTTTAAGAACGAGGCCGAGCAGCGCCGGAACGCCTACGCCTGGCTTGTTGAACGGACAGCGTCGACGTCGCTGATGCACATGGCAGACGCACTCGATACCACCGTGAAGCATGTTCGCTCCCGTGTGCAGGTCGCTGCAGCAGGACTCGTCGGGCTGCCAGCCTTCACGTCCCTAGCTAGAGCCGGGGTCATCGGCTACGACAGGTATCTTCACGGCGCCCGGCGCGCCACGAGTCTGGAGCCTGAGCATCTGGCGGACTTCGATGCCGGGCTTGTCCGGATCCGGGTGTCGGATATGACGACGTTCAAACGAGCAGTCACGCAACTGATTTCCACACTCGTTACGCGCGAGGAACGCGCGAAAGAAGTCCGGGATCGCCGCACCGTTGAGACCTACTACGAGCCGCACGGGTTGGGGATCCTCATCGCCCGCGGCCCATCCCACCAGATCGCGCTCTTAGAAGCGCGGTTGGCTGGCATGGCCCGCAGCGTCATCAAGGGCCTCGGCGCACCACTTGGGGTGCCCGAAGGACGCGAGATCGTGGACGACCGGGGGATGGGTGAGCTGATGTTCGACTTCCTCACCGGCTCCCAACCTGCAGGCACGCTGACCACACAGCCCACCGACAGTGACTCCACGATTGTCGAGGCTGCCAATCCAGCCGGTATTGACGTCGACGCGACCGCTGAGAAGATCGCCGAGACTCTTGCTGAGACCGGTGTTCAGTGCCCGGTCGATAGCGAGTGGCTCAAGCGCCAAGCTCGCATCACCATCACGGTCCCGGCACTGACCCTGCTCGACAAGAACACCGACGAGGAAGACGATGCTGCACGTGTTCCGGGGATGGTCAATGGTCACCCGATCTCACCCGAGACCGCCCGCCAGCTCACCGGTACGGGGCATCCGACGGTCTACCGGATTCTGACCGACCCGACCGACGGCACTGTCCTCGATCACGCGGCCGAAACGTACACGATCCCGGAGAAGATGCGGATCGCTCTCGTGGAGAAGTGGCAGTTCTGCACTCTGCCTGGTTGTGATCGCTCCGCCGTGAAAGCAGAGCTCGATCACATCGAACCGTTCAATCATGAAGACCCTGGACGAGGTGGACCCACCTCAATGGCAAACCTCCACCCGTTGTGCCGGCAGCATCATCAGATGAAAACCGAAGACAGACTCAGAGTCACCCGCAGTCCCGACACTGGGATGCTGACCTGGACACTGCCCGGCGGACACCAACTCCAAGCAAGGCCACCGACGAATCCCATCGGACAGGCACACGCCCAACAGCTCCTGAATCTCACCACTGACTAGACCACACCGCCGCCACCGACTTACCCGAAACGATTCTCAGTCGTTTCTCTACCAGCGCTGCCTGCAGCACCACCGCAGTGACAGAACGATGTTTGATAACTCCATAGTGCCCGGCTCTACTCATGAGTGCTCCCACAAGTGAATCCTGTTGGCGGTGACCGGACCGGTCACTGGCTGGGCGTGCCCACCTGTGCCAGGATGATTGCGTGAGCTCACTTGTGACCGGCGAGGCGATCGCCCTAGACATTCGCCCAGCATCGCTGGCGATGCGCGCCGTGTCGTGTGCCATCGACTACGTCATCATCACGGTGCTCTATATCGCCGTCCTGGTCTCAGCCACGTGGTTGATAGAAGAACTCATGATCAGCGAACCCCTGATCTTCCGGACCGTTATTCTGCTGCTGTCAGTCTTCTGCCTGCTCATCGTCCCGTTCACCGTCGAGATCCTCACCCGTGGCAGGTCGATCGGAAAGCTCATCTGCGGTCTGCGCATCGTACGAGACGACGGCGGAGCGATCAGCGCACGGCATTCGTTCCTGCGTGCAATGCTCTACGGATTCGAGATCTTCGGCACCGCTGCTGGACTCGCCGCACTCGTCGGCCTGCTCTCACCGCAGTCGAAACGCCTCGGTGACTACCTGGCAGGAACCATTGCTGTCAACGAACGTGCGAAGATGCCGCCCATCGCCCAGATCCACGTACCGCCACGGCTCCATGCCTGGGCACGCAGTGCGGATATCTCTGCGATCCCCAACGGCTTGTACTACCGCATCACCCAGTTCCTCATCTCGGCACACCTGCGCGAACCCGAGTCGCGCTGGGACCGTGCCGTCGAGTTGGCCGAGGAGCTCAACCCCTACATCGCCCCTGCTCCCCCAGAGGGCACTCTGCCCGAGGAGTTCCTCGCAGCCGTCGTCGGGTGCACCCGCGCTGAGCACGCTCGGCAGATGGAGAAGACCGCTCGCACAGCCCAGCGCTTCCAGCAGCGCGTCGGCCAGCTGCCCTTCGGCCTGTCGCTCGACGCCCCACGCCCGGAGACTCACCAGCCTGGACCGGCGGCACACACGACAGGGGCTGGCCGCCAGCAGCGACCAGCCCCGTCTGTGTATTCGCAGATGACTCAGTAGCGGTAGTGCTCGGGCTTATACGGCCCTGCCACGTCGACGCCGATGTACTCGGCCTGTTCCTTCGTCAGTTCGCTCAGGTGAGCGCCGAGAGCCGGCAGATGCAGTCGCGCGACCTTCTCATCGAGTTCCTTCGCCAGCCGGTGCACACCGGCTGGGTAGTCCTCGTGCGAGGTGAACAGCTCGATCTGGGCCATCACCTGGTTCGTGAACGAGGCACTCATGACGAATGACGGGTGCCCGGTCGCGTTGCCGAGGTTGAGCAGGCGTCCCTCGGAGAGCACGATGAACGACGTCTCATTCCGATCCAGACCGGCCTCAGCCGGCACCGGCACCGTCCATTCGTGGACCTGCGGCTTGATCTCGACGACCTCGACTCCGGACTGGCGGCGCATTGCCGCCAGGTCGATCTCGTCGTCGAAGTGCCCGACGTTGCCGACGATGGCACCCGGCTTGAGAAGCGCGAGGTGCTCGGCGGTGATGACCTTCGTATTGCCCGTCGTGGTGATGATGAAGTCTGCTGAGGAGATCGCGTCCTCGGTGCGCACGACCTCGTAGCCGTCCATGGCAGCCTGTAGTGCGCAGATCGGGTCGATCTCGGTGATCTGCACCCGGGCGCCCTGCCCGCGCATCGCCTCGGCAGCGCCCTTGCCGACGTCGCCGTAGCCGATGATGAGCGCGACCTTGCCGCCGATGAGCACGTCAGTGGCGCGGTTGATGCCATCAGGCAGGGAATGGCGGATGCCGTAGCGGTTGTCGAACTTCGACTTCGTGACCGCGTCGTTGACGTTGATCGCCGGGAACTTCAGGTCACCAGCTGCAGCCATCCGGTACAGCCGGTTGACACCGGTCGTCGTCTCCTCGCTGACGCCGAGCATCTGCTCGCTCATCTTCGTGAACCGCTGCGCGTCTTCGGCAAGCGACTGGCGCACCCGGTCGAGGAAGACATGCTTCTCCTCCGGATCGTCCTCCCCTGCCTCCGGCGCACCCCCGGCGGCTTCTGCACGGGCGCCTTCGATGAGCAGCATCGTGGCGTCGCCACCGTCATCGAGAATGAGGTTCGGGCCGTCGGCGAACCGGAAGATCTGGTCGGTGCACCACCAGTATTCCTCCAGCGTCTCGCCCTTCCACGCGAACACCGGCACACCGTTGGGCGCCTCCGGGGTGCCGTCCCCGACGACCACGGCGGCAGCCGCCTCGTCCTGAGTGGAGAAGATGTTGCACGACGCCCAGCGCACATCAGCACCGAGCGCGGTGAGCGTCTCGATGAGGACCGCCGTCTGCACGGTCATATGCAGGGAACCGGCGATTCGCGCACCGGCCAGCGGCTGCGCGGCACCGTACTCCTCGCGCAGGGCCATGAGTCCGGGCATCTCCCGTTCGGCCAGGCGGATCTGATGGCGGCCGGCTTCGGCCAGGGACAGGTCTGCGATGCGGTGGTCGAGCATGGAGATTCCTCTCGGCTATCGGCGGATGAGTTCCAGAGCTGTGGACACGAGCTGATCGGTGCGCTCCTGCGTCGGCGCCTCGCAGTTGAGGCGCACGAGCGGTTCGGTGTTAGACGGCCGGACGTTGCACCACGCCTCGGGCATCTCGATCATGACCCCGTCGAGGTCATCGACCTGGCATTCGCCGAACACGCCCTCGAAGGCGGCCTGCCGGATCCGGGCGAGCGCCGCCTCGGGGTCGTCGACAACGGAATTGATCTCCCCGGAGGCGACGTACGGGTTCCATTCGGCGACGAGCTCGCTCAGCGGCTGGGTCGTCTCGGCCAGCGCCGCGATGACGTGGCAGGCGGCAAGGATTCCGGAATCAGCGCCGTAGAAGTCGCGGAAGTAGTAGTGCGCGGAGTGCTCGCAGGCGAACACGGCATCGTGCTGGCGCATGAGCTGCTTGATCCGCGAGTGACCCACCGGCGTGCGCACGGCCTGTCCGTCGGCGGCGGTGATCGCCTCGGGCACGGCGCGTGAGGTGATGAGGTTGTGCAGCACGACCGGGGTCTCCTCGCCGCGCTCGGTGCGGGCTCGGCTGATCTCGCGGACGGCCACAAGCGCGCCGATCGCAGACGCCGAGACTGCCTCACCGTGTTCGTCGATGAAGAAGCAGCGGTCGGCATCACCGTCGAAGGCAAGGCCCAGGTCAGCGTCGTGGCCGACGACTGCAGCCTGCACATCGCGCAGATTCGCCGGGTCGAGCGGGTTCGCCTCGTGGTTGGGGAAGGTGCCGTCGAGCTCCGTGTAGAGCCCGATGACGTCGATCGGGGCAGCCGCCAGCCCAGCTCCGGTGCCGAACACCTCGGGCAGCAGCTTGCCAGCCATCCCGTTGCCGCAGTCGGCGACGATCCGCAGCGGCCGGTCGATCGCCTCAATCCCGGTGAGCGACCGGATCCGGCGGGCGAAGGCCTCAGCGAGTTCGCTGGCGGCCGTGCCCGAGGCGACGGGCACCTGCCCAGTCGTCTCACCTGGGTGCTCAGGCGCTTCGAGGGCGAGCAGGCGGATGGCGTCGAGTCCGGAATCACGGGAGATCCCGGCGGCGGCCGGGCCGCAGATCTTGATGCCGTTCCAGTCAGCAGGATTGTGACTCGCCGTGACCATGAGGCCAGGGGCATTCCAGTGCCCGGAGGCGAAGTACAGCTGGTCCGTCGACGTCATGCCCAGCCGTGTGGCCTCGAACCCGGCGGCTTCGACCCCGGCGGCCAGCGCCTCGGCGAACCGCGGGGAGTCCGGGCGCGTATCGCAGCCGATCACGACCCGGCTGCTGCCGTGCTCGCGGTGCATGACGTGAGCTGTCGCCCAGCCGATGGCGAAGACGACGTCTTCGTCGAGGTCGACGCCGATCCGGCCACGGATGTCGTAGGCCTTGACGGCGCGCGAAAGCTGTGCGGCTCGGGTCGTCATCAGTCTCCGTTTCCGATCACACGCAGATGCCCGTGGGTGCGCCCCTCGGGCTCCGGCTTGGGTTTGGCGGCCTCGCGCACGGCGTCGGCGATCGCAAGCAGGTCATCGCGGCTGCGCTCCGGGGTCTCCTCCCCCTGCCCGAGGCGGATGAGCTGCCAGCCGACGGGTGCGGTCAGCCTCTCGGCGTGCATGCTGCACAGATCGTGGGCTCCCGGCTGGGCGTGCATGGACAGCGGACCGATGACAATACACGCATCAGCGTGGACGTATGTCAGCGTCCACGCTGCTGAACGGTTGCAGTTCATCTTCGAGCACAGTCTCACTCCAGGCACGCCACGAGTCTAATACAATCGCGGTATGCCAGCCCGCCGCCTCCCCCGGGACCGTCACGGCCGTGGCGTGCGCGGTGAGCTGTTCCTCGCCGAGGTGCCGGCCAAGCGCACCCGCGCCCAGCGCTTCGCCGCGCTGGCCGCCCGCATCTTCGAGCAGATCCGGCTGCGCGCCGACGGCGATCTCTCCGAGGTGCGCCTGGCTGTCGACCAGGTCCCGCCGCCCTCACGCCAGGTGGAGCTCGGCCGGGTGTTTCCGGCTCGGCGCGACCGCCCGGCCACGATCGTCATCTACCGGCTGCCGGTCGTCAGCCGGTGCCAGGACTTCGAGGAGCTCAACGAACTCGTCGCCGAGGTGCTCGCCGAGCAGGCCTCAGTGCTGTGCGGCCGCCACCCCGACGATCTGCTGCCCTGACGTTCAGTCCGTCAGCCGGATGTTGCGATAGCCGATGCCCGACGGCGCATCGGGCACGGTCAGCGCGCTGATGCCCCGACCGGTCAGGGCCACACCGGCGGCGAAGGCGCTGACATCGGCAGGCGTTTCGATGATGACCGCAGCGGTGTCGTCGCCGAGCAGCTCGGCGGGGTTGACCTCGGTGGCCCGGTCGCCGGACAGGTCGACAGGGAACTGCCCGGTCGCTGAGCCGTCACTGCGCAGGCCAACGACCCCGAGCGTGCCCTCACCGGGGCCGAACAGCATCGTCGCGCCGGTATTCTCCGGCAGCATGAGCAGCTGACGCGAATTCAGCTTGTCAACCGCTGGGAACACCGCGAAGTCAGCTCCGCCGTCTCCGTCGCGGGTGACCTCGACGGCGGCGGTGACCCGGTCTCCGGCAGTGATCGTCAAGGCGGCGGGCGGGATCTCGCCGATGTCGAGGGTGACGGTGCCGTGTGCCGGGATCGAGGTGCCCGAGCGGGCCAGATCGACCGGCCCGTCGACGCCGACAGCGCTGACATCGACGCTGACCGGCTCGCCGTTCGGGTTGCTCAGACGCAGCCGTGCCGGTCCCCCGACGGCCACGGGCAGGTACACCTCGCGCGCCGGGTCGGCCACCGGCCCGCTCATCTCGATGCCCTCGGCGGTGAGCCCGGAGCGCTTGGCATGCTGCAGGACCGCGCCGATGAGCCCGCCGTCAGCACTCACCGTCAGGCCCACCTCGGGCTCCTCAGCAGCGATCGCACCGAGCTGGATGACCCGCTGCTCGCGCGGCTGCAGGCTCACGGTCGCATCACCGCCGATGTCGATCGGGCCGTGCGCGCCGGTCGCCTCGGTCGTCGCGGTGATCGTCGTCTCGCCTGGGTTGGTGAGCACGAGGCGCACATCGTCGGTCGCCGAGGCACCGGAGGTCGCGAACCGGGCGTGGGTGGCCGGGCGGACGCATTCGAGGGCTGCGACCCCAGCCCAGTCGCCGTCATCGGCGCGGGTCACCTGCACCGCGGAGACGAGAGCAGGGTTCTCACCCTCGGCCACACCGGTGACGGTCGTCGGAGCCTGCTGCTCGTCGGCACCGGAGACGAATCCGTTGGTCGTCCCGACCGTGTAGTTGTCTTCGCCGCCGAGCGTCCGGGATTCGACTCCTGCGGCGAGGATCGTCGAGTCCGGGGCCTGGGTCAGCGCCGAGGCGGTGCGCACGGTCGGGGTCGGGACCTCGCTGGTCTGGAACTCCTCATCGGTGCCGGCAGCATCGTCTTCGGTCTTGAACGGCCCGGGGCACATCGACACGGTGTCGGTGGCTGGCAGCCGCACCTGCTCGGCCCCGCGCGGCACGGATCCGCCGGCCAGCGGCTGCAGGTACCCGGTCACCGCGATCATGAGGCCCGGCAGCCCGATCGCGGTGAAGGTGAGCACGGAGCGCAGGTTGCGGCGGTTCATGCGCTGACCCTTTCGTCGGTCCGGTGTTCGGCCGTGCCCGAGGCGGTGGTCGCCGGCCGTGGGGCGGTGCGGGCACGCGACCGGTTGCCGAAGGGGATTGCGACGAGCACGGACACGAAGACGAGCACCCAGCCGATGCCCACGCCGATCGCGTACTGCGGGTAGGTGTAGCTGATGGTCACCGTCGATGCCTCGTCGGGCAGCTGATAGGCGGCCTGCCAGCTCGGCGCGCCGGTGCGGGCCTCCTCGCGCACGGCGTCCTGACCGTTGATCTGCACGCGGGCCAGTCCGGCTCGCTCTGCGAGGATGAGGGTGCGCTGGCCGGCGCCTGCCGGGATTTCTCCGCGGCCGTCGACGATCTCGACGGGGCTGAGGCTGCCGTCATCGGCGACGACGGAGGCTGAGGACAGCGGTGATCCGTCGGGCACCACCTGGTAGAGCAGCCCCTGATCGGTGGCCCCGAGGCGGGTGAGACCTGGGGAGACGGCAACGGTCTGGGCCAGTTCGCTGGCCCCGGATCCGCGGATGACGACGAAGCCGATGCCGAGCTGGTCGAGCGCGGTGCGGGTGTCGTCTCCGCTGCCGCTGGTGAGCCGGCCGATGACGCGGGCGAGTGCGATGTCGGCGTCGTCGATGGCGACAGGACGGCGGTCGAAGGGGTGGCCGCTGATGCTGCGCGCTTCGTGCATCGTCGAGGTGGTGAGGATGGTGTTCGACTCCGGGGTGACGAGCTGTCCGTAGAGCTGGTCGTCATCCGATTGCAGGATGAGGGTCTGCTGGCCGAGCGCACCGGTGTGGCGTTCGGCGGCGAAGGCCGGCAGCGGCGAGGCGGTGGTGCGGTGGATCGGGGTGCCGACGAGCAGGGACTGCAGCGTGAAGGCGGTGATCATGAGCAGTGCGCCGGCTGGGATGAGGCCGCGCAGCGCGTAGTTGCGCACCCGGGAGCCGCGGTCGAAGGCCACCGGCCACAGCGCGGCGGCGGTGAAGCCGCAGAAGCCCAGGCCGATGAGCAGCATCGAGTCGCCGGTGAAGGAGGCGACGAGTCCGTCGGCGGTGAGTTGTCCTTCGAGTGCAGCCTGGACGATCGCGCCGGCGAGTCCTGCGGAGTAGCAGACGACGGCCAGACCGAGGACGGCGAGGCTGTTGCGCACCCGCAGGGCTGCGAGCACGAGAGCGGCGAGCAGCGGCAGCAGCAGGGCGGCGAGCACCCACGGCACGGCAGCTGCGGGCAGCCAGTTCTCCAGGACGCCCAGCTGCGGGCGGGTGGCCCAGCCGAGAGCGAGCTGGAAGCTGTGCGGCTGGGCGTAGTCGAGGACTCGGCCGGGGTTGGTCAGCAGCGCATCGGGCTGGCGGATGGCGGCGATGAGCCACGGCCAGGACAGGCCGATGCCGGGCAGCAGCGCCCAGATGAAGCTGGTCGACCGGTAGAGGATCATGACCGCGATGACGACGATGATGATCGGGACGATGAGGAAGGGTGAGCCTGCCATGATGACGGCGAAGGCGAGCCCGCAGGCTGCGGCTGCGGCGACCGACCGGTAGTGGATCGAGCGGTCGAGTGCCCACAGTGCGGCCGGGGCGACAATCCAGGACAGCACGGTGCCGACGCGGCCGCCGTGCAAGGAGATGAGGAAGGCGGGCTGGGCGATCCAGATGAGGGCCAGCAGAGCCCGCAGTCCGGCGGCGGGCACGACGCGGCCAGCACACAGGTACATGATGGTCGCTGCCAGCGGCAGGGCGAGCAGCCAGAGGCTGCGCAGCATGAGGTCGAGGCTGCCGCCGAAGGGCAGACTGAGGATCGCCAGCACGCTCAGCAGCGGATCGGCTGGCGTCGAGCTGCCGAGGCCGAGTTCGAGGACCGGTGAGAAGATCCTGGTGACGACCTCGGCGAAGGGTACGTCGAGGCGGGCCCAGGCGCCGCCGGTGATCGCGCCGGGGCCGATGAGCCGGTAGAACATGAGCGCGCTGGCAATCGAGCTGACGACGATGATGACGACGAGCGGGTGGAAGAGCAGGCTGCGCTTGGTGCGGGTGTCGATGCCGGAGAACTCGGCGAGGTCGCCGGCGGTGTTGAGCGCGCCGTCTTCGCGCAGGTGGTCGGCTGCGACCTCGCCGCCGACTCCGGCGAGTTCGCGCCGGGCCGAGCGCAGGTCGTGTTTGCTGGCGTAGACGCTGGCCGGCAGGCTGCCTCCGGTGCGGTAGCGGCGCAGCCGGCGGGTGGCGTGGGCGTCCTGCGGCAGCGCCCAGGCGGCGCCGAGCCACCAGGAGGCTTCATCGGGTGAGTTGGCGAGTAGGTTGCCGAGTGCTTTGAGAACAGCGAGCAGCGTGAGTTTGAGCTGCATGATGCTCGAGCGGCCGCGGGTGGCGGTCGCCAGCCGGTAGCGGTGCTCGTGGCGGACGATGTGCTTGTGCGGCAGCGGGCGCGGGGACGAGTAGTAGCGGCCGATTCCCTCGGTCGGGATGGCGATGCGGGCTTGGGGAACGACTTCGACGCGGTGGCCAGCTCGGCGCAGCCGGTCGCAGTATTCGATGCCGCGGTAGCTCACCGACAGGGTCTCAGAGGGCACACCGAGCTGGCGGACGACGGCGGCGGCGACGAGCATGCCGGGTTCGTCGACGGCGAAGACGTCCTCGCGGCGGTTGTGCTGTCCGGCGTCCTCCTCACCGGGGCTGACCGGTGAGTAGCGGGCGCCATCAGCGGTGGTCGTCACGCCGACGGAGACGAGGTCACCGTCGGCAGACAGGATCTTCGGACCGACGACGGCCAGTGTGTCGGCGGCGCTGAGCCGGGTGTGCAGCTGGGTGAGGCAGTCGGGTTCCGGAAGGGAGTCAGGGGAAAGGAACCAGACGTAGTCAGCGCGCTCGAGGTCCGGGGAGGACACCAGTTCGGCTGCGGTGAGGGTCTCGCCCGCCGGCAGTTCGGGATTCCGCCGGCGCCGGCGGGCGAGCTTCTGCGCTGTCCGAGAGTCGTCGAGCAGCGCCACCGAGGTGATCTGAGGGAAATGGCGCCGCAGTGCTGTCAGCCAGGCTCGGCTGACGGTGTGGCCGCCAGTGCGGATGACGGCCGCAACACTGAAACTCACACGACCCGCTTCTTCAGTCGCCGCCGTTCGCGTTCGGACAGCCCGCCCCAGATGCCGAAGCGCTCGTCGTTCTGCAGCGCGTACTCGAGGCATTCGGAGCGGACCTCGCAGGAGGCGCAGACCTTCTTCGCTTCGCGCGTCGAGCCGCCCTTCTCAGGGAAGAACGCCTCGGGATCGGTCTGGGCGCACAGCGCCTGGTCCTGCCAGCTCAGCGCAGTCTCGTCGGCGTCGCCGAGCAGCAGCGACAGCGGTGAGACGGCCGCCAGACTCTCCGACTGCGTCGGCTCACCCGGCACTGGGCTCAGGTCGAGTGGATCGAGCTGGAGCGGATCCGGAACAATGGTCGGAGTGGCGCGGGTCGGATCGACGAACCAGTCTTCGGCGGTTCGCGCGGTCACACCCGGTGCGGAGACGGCCGGCTGCAATGCCGGCTGCTCTTGTCTCGCGTAGTTGCGTGCAGTAGTCACGGTCTTCCCCTTTCGCTTGCCGGATGCCGTGAAGCGCTGGAGAACCTCAGTGCCGTTCCCCTGCTTCTGTACGGTCATCCGGCCTTCCCGTACCTAAAATTACACGCGTGTCATTACCTATTAGTCAAGCGCCTGTTTGGTATTCAAAGGACCCAGCCGCAGCCCATTCGAACGGGTGTTCCAACCCAGAGTGCCCTTTATCACTACATATGGCGCCCGTGGCATGCACTGACCACAACTGGTGCCATTCTGTGATCTCTGCGGTTTTCCTCGCCACACCTGTTGGCGCGGGCACCGCTGAGGGCAAGGTGACATGATGGAGGCTATGAACGGCCCCGCACCAACCCCGCCGCCCTCCAGCCGGCTGCTGACCGCCTACGCGATCCCCGGCATCCGTCAGATCTCACCCGGTGACGACCTGGCCGTCGAGATCTCCTGGGCGATCGCAAACAACCGCATCCAGATCAAGGACGGCGACATCCTCGTCATCGCCTCGAAGCTCGTCGCCAAGGCCGACGGGCTCATCCGCACCGCAGCAGACCGCACGGAGTTCGAACGCCTCGTCACCGAGCATTCGACCGGGACTGTGGCCGCGCGGACCTTTCACACTGCCCGAGGCCCTGCGACCGTGGCGATCACCCGCACCCCGATCGGCACCGTGCAGGCCGCCGGCGGGCTCGATCGTTCGAACACCGGCACCCGGGACGGTGCAGGCGGTGGTGGCACTGTGCTGCTGCAGCCGGCTGATCCGGATGCGGCGGCTGAGAAGCTGCGGGCGAAGCTTTCACGCGAGCTGGGCGCGACGCTCGGCATTGTCATCTCCGATTCGACCTCCCGGCCGTGGCGGGCAGGCGTGGCCGACATCGCCATCGGCGCGGCCGGAATCGAAGTGCTCGATGACCAGCGCGGGCGGCTCGATGACTCCGGGCGGCGGCAGGGCGTGACGGTGCGGGCGATCGCCGATGAGATCGCCGCTGCTGCCGACCTCGTCAAGGGCGCCGCGCGCGGCCTGCCGGCTGCCGTCGTGCGCGGCATGGGTGCACATGTGCGTGCAGACGGGGGAAGCGCTCGGGAGCTGGGCCGGGAGTTCGTCGAGGACTGGTTCCGCTACGGTCACGTGGAGGCCGTCCACCGGTCACTCGGCTGCCAGCGCCTCGACGTCGCACCGGCCTCGGCTGACGGTGATGACGACATCCTCACGAAGGTCTCGCGTGCCCTGGCGGTCGTGCGCCGCGGTGCGGCCCGCACCCCCGGCCAGTCGGCGTGGCGGATGCGCGTCGCAGGCTCCGGCGGACAGATCCTCATCTCCCCTGCCGACTCCCCAGCACGGTCGAGCGCCGGCGGGCACCCTCTCATCGAAGCGACCCTCGGCCTCGGCGCACTCGTCGACCGCCTGCAGTCCGCACTGTGGTGCGAGGACCTGCAGGCCAGCACCCAGTACACCTGGGCTGACAACGGCTCCCCGACCGGTGCGAGACTCTCGATCGAACTCGCCCACCCGCAGCCCTGAGAAGAAAAGGACCCCATGCAGCAGCTCATCGACGCACTTTCCTCTCGCCGCTACCCGGTGCTCACCTACCTGCCGGAAAGCAGTGAGCGGCTGGAACTCACCGGCACGGTGGTGGCGAACTGGGTGTACAAGACTACGAGCCTGTTCGCCGAGGCGGGAGTCGGCCAGGATCTGGGTGTCGGGATTGTGCTCGACGAGACCGGTCCCCTGCACTGGCGGGCACTGGCGGCGATGCTGGCCGCCTTCGGACTCGATGCGCCGGTGGCGCTGCTCAGCGCGGATTCGGAGCCGCCCGAGGCGGAATGGGTCGCGTTTGCTGATGAATCGCATGCCGCAGATGAGATCACCACTGAGGCAGATGAGGTCTTCGTCTACGCGGCACCGGCACTTGCGCTGGCAGCCGAGGCGCCGGAGGGCTGCATCGACTTCAACTCCGAGGTCCGGGCCCACCCCGACGTGTGCCCGATCCCCGGCACCCAGATCAGCCTGACACTGCCCGGCGGCGAGCAGGTGGCGAGCGACAGCCGGGAGGTGCCCACCGCCTCGGGAACGGAGCTTGAGACCACCGGAATCCCGGTGGATGGTGAGGAGCTGGCAGCAGTGCTTGCGGCGCTGGTGGCGGGGACGGTGACGCTGAGCGGACCTGCCGTCTCGATGTGATCCGGGTCATGCCAGAATGGTGGCATGGACAAAGTAGTTGCATCAGCAGCTGAGGCTGTGAAGGACATTGCGAGCGGGTCGACGATCGCAGTGGGCGGATTCGGGGTCGTCGGCGTGCCCGAGTACCTCATCCGCGCACTCCGCGACCAGGGCGCGGACAATCTCGAGCTCATCTCCAACAACGCCGGCCTCGATGGCCGCGGACTGGGCATGCTCCTCGAATCCGGGCAGGTGGGGCGGATGATCGCCTCCTATGTCGGTGAGAACAAGGAGTTCGCCCGCCAGTACCTCTCCGGCGAGCTCGAAGTCGAGCTCACCCCGCAGGGCACCCTGGCCGAGAAGCTGCGCGCGGCAGGTGCGGGCATCCCGGCCTTCTACACGATCACCGGCGCGGGCACGCAGGTCGCCGAGGGCGGCATGCCGTGGCTGTACGACTCCGAGGGCAACGTCGTCAAGGAATCCCCCGCCAAGGAGACGAAGACCTTCGAGACCTTCGGCGAGAAGCAGGAGTACGTGCTCGAAGAGTCGCTGCCGGCCGACTTCGCGCTCGTGCGCGCGGCCAAGGCCGACCGCCACGGCAACCTCGTCTTCCACTCCTCGGCCCGGAACTTCAACCCGCCGGTCGCCCAGGCCGGACGGATCACGATCGCCGAGGTCGAGGAGATCGTCGAAGCCGGTGAGATCGCACCCGATGACGTGCATCTGCCGGGCATCTACGTCCACCGGATCGTCGTGCTCAGCCCCGAAGAGGCCGCCGACAAGCCGGTTGAGAAGAAGACAGTACGGGAGGCTTGAGATGGCACTGACCAGACAGCAGATCGCAGCACGGGCCGCACAAGAGCTGCCCGACGGCGCCTACGTCAACCTCGGCATCGGGCTGCCGACCCTCGTGCCGAACTACGTGCCCGAGGGCGTCCACCTCGTGCTCCAGAGCGAGAACGGCCTGCTCGGTGTGGGCCCGTACCCGACGGAGGATGAGCTCGACCCCGACCTCATCAACGCCGGCAAGGAGACCGTCACGATGCTGCCGGGTTCGTCATACTTCGACTCGGCCACCAGTTTCGGGATGATCCGCGGCAACAAGATCGACGTCGCGATCCTCGGTGCGATGCAGGTCGCCGTCAACGGCGACATCGCCAACTGGATGATCCCCGGCAAGATGGTCAAAGGCATGGGCGGGGCGATGGACCTCGTCCACGGCGCCCGCAAGGTCCTCGTCATCATGGACCACGTCGCCAAGGACGGCTCGCACAAGATGCTTGAAGAGTGCGCGCTGCCGCTGACCGGCAAGGGTGTGGTCCAGCGGGTCATCACGAACCTCGCCGTGCTCGACGTCGAGGGCGATTCGTTCACCCTCGTCGAACGTGCCCCCGGCGTCAGTATTGAGGAGATCCGCGAGGCCACCGGCGCCACCCTCAACGTCGACGGCGATGTGCCGGAGATGCAGCTCTAGACGCTGTCGGCTGCCGGCCGCCTCGCCGGAGGCGGTCGGCTCCCGATCAGCTCCCCTTCTGTGAGGACGTCATGAAGATCAGCGCACTCGTCTCCGCAGCCGCCGGGTCCGCACTGCTGCTGGCCGGATGCAGCGGGGTTGCTCCGTAGCCTGAACCGGAATCGGAAAAGGCAGTCGTCGACGCGTACTTCACCGCATTCGCTTCGAGCGATCCGGCGGAGATCGAGAACGCCGCGGACACCGCTGTCGAGGATTCCACGGCGGCCCGCTATCTCGCTCATCAGCTGAATGTGGCCAGGGCAAACAACGCCAACGGGCTGGATCATCGCAGCAGCGATGTCGAAGTCGCTGACGATGCGGTATCGGTGTGTCAGCACGGCAGGTGCACCGACTACGCAGACTTCACGTTCGAAGACGGGAAGCTGTCGGACTTCTCAGCCAACGGCACCAGCGTCGGCGAGCGCCTCGTGATCGGCGGCGGAAAGATGGTCACGTCCCACGATATCGCTGGCTTCGAGGTGCTGTCGGCTGCCCAGTCAGCAGATGACGAACAGCTGCTCGTCGTCGTCATCAGATTCCACTCCTACGACCGAAGCATCGAACCGGTCACCTCAGCGGTCTACCGGAATCCCGGTGGAGAGCAGGTCGACCACGGCCTCAACTCCGTCCTCCCGCGACGTCTCCTCCCCGATTCCCACCAGCTCGGCTTCGTGGGATTCCCCCGCTCCGAGATCGGCGGAGAGATCGTCGTCGAATTCAGAACGGAAGACGACCAGGAGGCGATCCGCGACAGTGCGCGCGTTCCCGTAGCTCAGGACTGATCAGGCAGTCCGGTGGTGGCGACGAACAGCCGCCCGGAGCCGGTGACGGTGAGTACTGGGACCTCGGCTGCGAGGAACACGGAGTCGCCTGCCTGCAGGCGGGTGCTGTCGCTGCAGGTGAAGGTGCCCGAGGTGCACAGCAGGATGGCAGGTCCCGCGCGGTGGACCTCCCGGTCCTCGGCGGTGTCGATGACCTGGAGGGCGAAGTCATCAGTCGCCCCGCGCAGCACGCCGGAATCATCAGCAGTGACGAGTTCAGGCTGGCCGGGTGTGTAGCTCACCACGGCGTCGAGTTCCTCAACGTCGATGTGCTTGCTCGTCAGTCCGCCGCGCAGCACATTGTCAGACGAGGCCATGATCTCAATGCCGAGCCCGCCGAGATAGGCGTGCAGGATCCCGGCGTCAAGGGCCAGCGCCTGGCCGGGTTCGAGCCGCAGGCGGTTGAGCATGAGCGCGACGAGCACGCCGGGATCGTGCGGGAAATCGGCCTGGACTTCCCGCAGGGTCAGGGCCGGGTCGACGGCCGAGCCGGCGTGTGAGGGATCGTCGGCGGGCACCGGGTCGATGGCGATGTGTGCAAGCGTGTCGGCGAGACTGCCGTAGGTGTCGCGTTCACGCAGCAGCAGGCCCGTCGCCTGCTTCAGATCTTCAGACGCCAGGGCGTCGCGCCAGTCGGCCAGGGCCGGCAGCTGAGTCTGCTCACCAGCGGCGTCGAGGGCTGAGGCGAAGCGGTCGAGCATCGCAGTGATTGCTTCCGGACGGCGGAAACCGCACAGGGCGTGGAATTCAGTCAGCGCGTAGATGAGTTCGGGCTTGTGCGAATCGTCCTTGTAGTTCCGCTCAGGAGCATCGAGCGGGATGCCGGCGGCGTTCTCGCGGGCGTAGCCGGCACGTGCCTGGTCGAGTGATGGGTGCGCCTGGATCGACAAGGCGGTTTCCGCTGCGAGGATCTTGAGCAGGAACGGCAGCCGGTTGCCGAAGGCGCCGATCGATGCCTTCCCAAGTGTCGCCTCGGGTGCGGTCTCAACCCATTCGAGCAGCGAGGCGACCGGCTGGCCGTCGGCGTCGAGCAGCTGGGAGGGGGCGACGGGATGGGCGCCCATCCACAGCTCTGCGGCCGGCTCGCCGGTGACAGGCTGGCCGAGGATCTCGGGGATGCCGCTGGGTGCCCCCCAGGCGTAGCGCTGAACTGTGTTTGACAGGAACCGCACGTCTTTCCCTTCGCTTCGATGGTGTCAGCCTAGGGCTGCACGAGGACGAAGACCAACCGTAGGCGGCAGCTGTGAACCGCAGGTGACGCCGAGGTGTCCTGGGGATGCGACAGGCGCCCCGCACCGGGAGGGTGCGAGGCGCCTGTGGCAGTGGTGTCAGTCGATGACTCGGACGAAGACCGCGCCGCGCTTGAGCATCCAGCTGTACGAGCGCTTCGTGGTGCCCGTGCGCTTGGAGCCGGCGTCGTACATCTGGCCCTTCGTCTCGGAGACGATGCCGATGTGGCCAGGGACCCAGATGAGGTCACCGGGCTTGGCCTGCGAGGCCGGGATCACCTTGCCGGCAGCCTTCTGCGCCGAGGTGTGGCGCGGCAGGTTGATGCCGTTCTGCTTGTAGACCCACACGGTGTAGCCCGAGCAGTCCCAGCCCTTGGTGGTGTTGCCGCCCCAGACGTAGCGGACGCCCATGCCCTTGCGGGCGGTCTTGATGATGTTGTCCCGCAGCTCCTTCTCCTGCTGAGCCTTGGACTTCTTCTCATCCTTCTTGGGCTTGTCCTTCTTGGAGTCATCCTTCTTTTTGGAGTCGTCCTTCTTCTTGGAATCATCCTTCTTCTTGGAATCGTCCTTCTTCTTGGAGTCGTCCTTCTTCTTATCGTCCTTGTTGTTCTTGTCGTCGTCTGCTGGACCTTCCCCGTCGTCAGCAGGCGAATCGTTGTCGTCGCCCGGGGGCGAGGCCCGGTTGTGATCCCGGGCCCCTCCCTCGATCGAACCAGTGGGCGAGAACTCGGTGGTGCCGTAGCCGTTGGCCCAGACCAGGCGAGCGCCTTCGAATAGCTGCTCGCAGCGGCCGTCGGAGCACTTCGGCGCCTCAGTCGGGTAGCCGAGGTGGCCCTTCTCGTAGCCCTTCGAGCCCCAGTACTTCTGCAGGATGCCGTGCGTCGGCTGCGCGCCGGTGGCGCTCGTCCAGTGCACCGAGCCCTTCTCGAACTTCTGGTAGACACCGCCGTTCTTCAGGCCGCCGCGCTCATCGGAGGTCGGGAAGCCGAGCGTGTCGCGCATCGAATCCTTGTACATGCTTCGGATCGCGCCCTTGAGCAGGAAGGTCTTGCCGTTCTTGTGGAAGACCGCGCCCTTCTCGAAGTCGCGGGCGGTGCCGCCCTGGAAGCCGTACTCCTTGCCGGTGGCCTTGCCGAGCTTGTCGGCGTTCTTCTCGGCGTACTTGTCGATCGGAGTCTGCTTCGGCGGCTTCGGCTTCGGCTTGTCCTCCTTGGGCTTCTCCTCCTTCGGGCCCGAACCGTCCTTCTGCATCTTCTCGATGGCATTGCGCATGCCGCCGATCTTGGAGTAGAAAGCAGCTCCCGGGCACGAGGTGTTGCCGAGGTCCCGGTGACCGACGATCGTGTTGATCCGCTTGCCGGCCACGGTCGTCTTGCCCTTGGCGGGCACGCCGTTGGCCGAGAGCTTCCAGGCAATCGCGTGCTCGACGGCGCGCAGGGTCTCATTCGGCGGTGCGGACTTCTCGAAGGTGCCCATCACCGAGATGCCGAACGTGCCGGTGTTGTAGCCGGCGACGTGGGCGCCGATGACGGCCCGGTCGAGTCCTCCGGCACGGCCCTCCCACAGGCGGCCGTACTTGTCGGCGAGCACGTTGTAGCCGACGTCGGACCAGCCGCGGCCCTTGGTGTGGAAGCTGTAGATGCCGCGCAGGATGCCCGGCACATCGGAGGCCTTGTAGTTGTTCGAGCCTGCGGTGTGGTGGATGACGGTGGCCTTGACGCCGTTGGCGTAGCTCGGCTTGCCCTTGCGCAGGCTCTCCTTGGCACCCCAGGACTTGCGGGAGCCGATCGAGGGCTTGGGCACCTTCTTCATCGAGGTGTTCGCCACAGCGGCGTCACCGGGGACGTAGGCGGCGTTCTGTGCGTCGTACTCGGGCTGCTGCGCATCGGTTTCCCCGGCCGGATCTCCGGCCCCGGTGTCAGCAGTTCCCTCAGTCTCAGCGCCGTCGGTCGCGCCGGCGGCGTCGACGACCGGGGCGTTGCTGGCCACGGCATCGGCGTCTGCCGGTGAGGACTTCGGGTCGACGAGGACGAGTTCGGCCTTCTGCGGCGCGTCCTCGCCCAGCACGCGCATCTGCACGGCGGTCGCGGAGTTGACGATGAAGGGCTCAGTGCCCTCGGTGCCCTCTCCCTGGCCGTTCTCGTGCTCGACTTCCTCCCACGGCGACCAGCCGTCGGCGGACTGCACGCGCACCTCGATGGTGACGTTGGTGGTGCCCTGGTAGGCCGCGCCGATGACCGAGGAACGGCCGGCGGGCACGTCGAGGACGTCGGAGATCGCGGCGATGTTGACGCCGTCTTCGGTCTTCTCCTGGACGCTGCCGGACATGTCCGGTTTGCTCGTCTCAGTCGGGGCCTCGGTGGATTCGTCCGAGCCGCCTCCGGTTTCGGGGGCCTCGCCGCCACCGAGCTCGCCCGGGGCGGTGCTCATGGGAGCGGCGCTGGCGCCGAAGACGCCGGAGCTGCCGACGCTCATCTGCTGGATGAACGCATCGGACTTCATGAGGTTGGGCAGATTGGTCATCGACTGATTCGCCGCATCGGCTGCGCTGCCGGAGGCTGCGCGGGCGCCGGGGGCTTCGAGACCTGGCTCGCTGACATCGGTCAGCGACTTCTTCTCGATGTCGGGCGTGACGGTGTCGGCCGAGGCCGGCAGCACCAGTCCCAGTGTCGAGGTCATGACGGCTGCGGCACACGTCGCCACAGCGGGTATCAGTATTCTCATCGTTTCAGCCTTTGCGAGGAAGACAGGGAAGATAGGCTTCACGAGCGATTACCGTCATTGGCATGATGACGAATCAGCTCAACATGACAGAATTGTTACATACTTCGCGGCGTGTCGCTTTGAAAAAAGCCTCGCAAGAGGAATTACAGCGATGTCGTTCGGCGTGTTCATGCGGCTCGAGAGGCCTGAAAAATTTTTGTGATCCCCTTGCGAACTCGGTGAGACTCCTGACATCCGGGTCACGGAACGCCGTCGCCGAGGTAGCGGGGCGTGAGTGCGGGAACCGGGCTGGGCGACCGGTCAGGGAACGTGGCAGATGGCCTTGTCGTCCTCGTCCTTGCCATTGCCGCCTTCCGGCTGAGCTGCGGTGAGGTGCATGCCGCTGGTCGCCAGGGCCGCGCCGGCTGGAGCATACATGCCAGCGGCGGTGTCCTCCGCGTCCTCCTCGGAGGCCTCTATCGTCGAGGAGACGAGTTCGTGGACGGCGCCGAAGTCCGGGTGGGTCGGGTTGACCTTCGGCGGGGTGAGGTTGAGCGATTCCATCTGGTGCTCCCGCGACTTCATCGCCAGGTCGACGAACTTATCAACCTGCAGCTGCGGGATATCAGCGGAGACCACCTCGGGAGCGGCTTTGGCGATGTCCTGGAACCGCAGCATCACCGTCGAGGCATCGAGCTGCTTGAGCATCGCCTGCTGCACGCAGCGCTGGCGAACCATGCGCTCATAGTCGCTGGAGAACTCGCGGGAGCGGGCGTACCACAGCGCGTGGTAGCCGTCGAGGTGCTGTTCGCCGGGTTCGATCCAGCCTTTGACCGGGCCGTGCTTGCCGGTCTTCGGGTTGACCTTCGAGGAGATCGGCACGCGTTTGCCGGAGACGATGTCGATGCCGCCCATGGCGTCGATGAGCTGCTCGAAGCCTTTGAGGTCGATCATCGCGTAATACTGCACTTTGAGCCCAGTGACGCCTTCGGCGGCGTCCTTGGTCGCCTGGATGCCGGCGGGGGTCTTGCCGTCGAACTCGTCGGCGTGCTTCTCGCCCTGCTGGTAGACGGCGTTGAGGATGCATTCGTCGCCGCAGTTGAAGCCCTGCGGGTAGTGCTTGTGCAGCGGGGACTCGTCGGGGAAGGGCACGTTCTGCATATTGCGCGGCATCCCGATGCTGACCGCCTTGCCGGTCTTGGCGTCGATCGAGATGAGCGAGAGGCTGTCAGGCCGGATGCCGGTGCGTCCCTTGCCGGCATCGGAGCCGAGCAGCAGGATGTTGTAGCGTCCGTCGACGGCGCGCTGACCCCAGCCGGCAGCGAACACACCGGTCATGAGCTGGCGCTGGCTGTTGATCATCATCGTCCCCCAGGCCAGTCCCCCGCCGATGACGAGTGTGCATACGAGGCTGGCGGCCAGGAATGTGCGCCGCACCTTCGGCGACAGGGTCACAAGCTTGACTCGGCGCACGGTGTCGAGCAGGCACACGATCCAGTTCAGCGTGAACACGGCGAGGAATGCAGTGACGCCGGTGAGCACGAACGGGTTGGTGCCCAGGGTGATGAGGAAGCCGCGGGCGAAGATCGCGGTCAATGCGGCGACGAGCAGCAGTGCCCAGCCGACGAGGGTGAGCGTGAGCGAGAACTTCGCCCATCGGCGCACCCGGAACAGCGACTGCACGGAACCGGGCACGAGGATCGTTGACGCGAGCAGGATCCAGCCGCGGGCGTTGCACACCGGCTGGTTGGCATGCTCCGGATAGCGCACCGGGTCGATGTACTTCAGGGGCCTGCGCTCGGCCATCGGCTGCCTCCCGTCTGCTGGCGTGCGCTCTCACGTCCTCGTCATGGGGCAGGTCGCACGCGCCGGAGGCGGTGTGACGCGGGGTGCGGCAGCTGCGCCGCACGGGGACGTCGCGTCGGTACTGAACCAGGTTAGCGCTCAAGCCTGAGACTGCCTGGGAGAATCCAGCTGCGAGTGTCCGCGTGTCTTGCTGTCAGTCGGTCGTGTACAAGCTGTGAGAAGCCCCCTCGCTGTGCCGCAGGCTCCCCTAAGATGAGGGCTCCACTGGCACTTCGCAGATCGGACTTCGATGGCAGCTGAAACGGGACAGTTTCTTTCGTCCCTTCTGACAGCGAACAATTCAACTCAGGCGATGCAGGCGGCGGTCCGCCATGTCGTCGCGGTGGTGCAGTGCGACATCTCATGGACGGGTGTGGTCAAGGCTGATGCTGAGATGCACATCGGAGCCCACCACGGACTTCAGACGCCAGAGATGGCAGCGGACTGGCATCTGGCCGTCGGTGAGGGAATCGGCGGGAAGGCTGCGTCGCTGCAGCGCACGCAGAAGAGCAGCAACTATCTGCACGACTCACGCAGGGTGCCCGCCAAACGGCTGATCGACAACGAGAAGATCGGGTCAGTGCTCGTGTCTCCGCTCATGGCACACGACGCAGCGCTTGGGGTGCTGTATGCCGCAGACCGACGGCAGCGGAATTGGACTTCAGAGGACATCGACGAGCTGGAGTCGATCGCCGACCATCTCTCGGTGCGCCTGGCGCAGCTCGATCGCGTCCGCCTGGCAGAAGCTCGGGCCAGCGACGCCCGGCGACGAGCCGAAGCAGCCGACTCCCACCTGACGTCGGCCATCGAATTGGTCGAGCTGCTGAGCTCGGCATCGGCGGTCAATCACGCTCTGGATGCAGTCGCGGTTTACCTCAACGCCCGGATCGAACTGCATGACCGCCACAATTCAGTCATCGGAGCATCCGGTCCAGACCGGGCATCATGCCATGGAGTAGAAATCTCCAGCCGGCTCAGCCCGCAGAGCAGACTGACGGTGCACCTGTCCTGCGTCGATGAGGACACGACCCTCACCGAGCCGTCTGCCCGGATCGCTCTTCATGCGCTCAAGCTTCAGCTGCTGCGCCTCTGCGAGCGGTCGGCGACAATCGAGACGCTACGCGGAGACCTCCAGGAGAAGCTGCTGACCGGCAACTTTACTAATTCGGCCCATATTCAGCGGCGACTCGCGCTCATCGGGTGCTCACCGATCGGATCAGATGCACGGGTTATCGTCATCAGAGCACGGGACCAGGCCGATCAGATCTCTGAGCGCTTCCACAGCGACCTGCGCACGACGTTCCCGGACTATCTTGTCGATCATCGCGATGAGTCCACTGTCGTCATCATCGGCAACGGCGGGTCGGAAGAAGAGCTCTCACTTCAGATCGCAGATCTGCTTGGCCGCGAAGAGCATCGTCGGAAGCGAAAAGGCACGGCCGAAGGAAGCCCAGGCGACAGCCGCAGATTCGTCGCCGGTATCGGACGTCGCACAGAACAGCTGCATGAGGTGTCCATCTCCTACGATGAAGCACGGGCCGCATGCACCGTGGGCATGTCCAACCCGCAGACCAGCATCGACGGGTTCGCCAGCGCCCGGGCTCTGGGTCTTCAGGGGCTGGCGAGCATCCCTAATGCCCAGCTCCAGGCGATGGTGACGGACACGTTCGGGCCGATCATTGCCCATGACGAGCGCCACGGAACGCACTACATGACAACCATCAGCTCGTACCTGGCCAACGACCGACACCTCGGCGACACCGCAGCCGAGCTCCACGTGCACTACAACACTGTGCGCAACCGCATCGCCCGCATCGAAGAACTGCTCGACCTCAGCTTCGCCCGCACCGACGACCGGTATCGCGCGGAGACTGCCGTGCGCATGGCTGCCGTGCTAGCGGCCCGCACGACACCAACGACAGCCCTGTGACGATCTGACAGGCGACGGCCGGAAGTCTGTACCCGATTCACATAGCCAGCCCTGCATGCGTGCGACATCCTGACTGACAACGTGGCGCGGGCCACATCGCTCAAGGGAGAGGGAGTCGCAACGATGCAATGTGATGTCATCCGGGACCTGGTTCTGCCGGCAGTCAAGAAGCACGGGAGCCGCACAGCCGTCATCGCCGACGGACGAACCTGGACGTACCGGGAGCTGCACAATGCCGCACGCGAAGTCGCCAGCATTCTAATCGCACGAGGGGTCAAAGCCAGCGACCCGGTGGCCATCATGCTGGACAACAGCGCCGAATACCTCGTCGCCGACCTGGCGATCGCATCCGTCGGCGCTGCCAAAGTCCCCATCAACCTGATGCTCTCGCCAGCAGAGATGACCTACATCCTATCCGATTCCGGTGCGAAGCTGGTGCTGACATCGGATGCTCGCAGAGGCACGCTGTCCGATGCGACAGGCGAATCCGTTCTGGAGAAGCTCATCCTCAGCGTCTCCGACGAACGACGTGTCGCGGTGGCCGACGCCGACGGCCCGCTCACAGCAGATGCCGCACAGGAGCTGCCTGCTGTCAGCGCCGAGGATATCGCGCTGATCATGTACACCGGAGGCACGACCGGCCGGCCGAAGGGTGTCGTCCACCTGCAGAAGGGCTTCGCCTCCAATCTCCTCTCGCACGTCATCGAAACCGAGATCACGGCTGACGATCACCTGCTGCTGTCCTCGCCGCTCCCCCACAGCGCAGGCGTCCTTGCACTCGCCGGTCTGCTGCAGGGAGCCGTTGTCGAGGTGATGAAGCAGTTCGACATGGAGTCCACCCTAAACAAGATCGAGACCGGTGGCGTGACGTATCTGTTCATGGTGCCGACCATGATCAACCGGCTTCTGGATGCGACCGAGGAACGCCCGAAATTCGATCCCGGCCGACTGCAGACGATCCTCTACGGCGCCTCCCCCATTTCGGAGGAGCGACTGCGTCAGGGACTGCGGATCTTCGGCCCGGTGTTCATGCAGCTCTACGGACAGACCGAGGCACCGAACTTCCTCACACGCCTTCGCAAAGACGACCACGATGCCGACCGCTTCCCCAAACGGCTGCGCAGCTGTGGCCAGCGCTCGCTCATGGCCGCCGTGCGCGTCGTGCGCAATGACGACACCGACTGCGATCCGCATGAGGTCGGCGAAGTCATCGGAAGCGCGCCCTATGTCATGGACCGCTACCTCAACCGTCCCAAAGCGACAGAGGAGACAGTCCGCAACGGGTGGCTCTACACCGGCGACCTCGGCTACATGGACGAAGACGGTTACGTCTACCTCGTCGATCGCAAGAAGGACATGATCATCACCGGCGGCTTCAACGTCTACGCCAGCGAGGTCGAACAGGCGCTGTCTGCGCTCGATCTCGTCCAAGACGTCGCTGTCGTCGGCACTCCTCACCCGGATTGGGGTGAGGCGGTCACCGCTTACGTCGTACCCGCACGTGAGGGTGTCGAGCCCGGCGACATCATCAACGCCTCCCGGGACGTGCTTTCCAGCTACAAGCGGCCGAAGTACGTCCACCTCACCGACGCTCTGCCCGTCACGGCCGTCGGCAAGATCAACAAGAAGCAGCTGCGCGAGCACAGCTGAGCCCAGCGTCATTCGCGCATGCCCGCCGGCACGCACATTTTCCAAGGAGAACTTCACACATGAGCTCGACCACCAACCTCGAACGTAAGCCAAAGTTCCTCGACCGGTACCTTGCCTGGTTCATCCGCTGGATGCCGGATTCGTTCGTCATCTGCTTAGCCCTGACCATCATCGTCGGCGCGCTCGCCTTCTTCCTCACCGGGACCTCGTTCTGGTCATCGGATGCCGAAGAGGTCACGCTCGTGTCTGCATGGACGGGTTCCTTCTGGAACCTGCTCGAATTCACGATGCAGATGACAGTGCTGCTGGCGACCGGCAACGCGGTCGCCACCTCTCCCCCGGCCAAGCGCCTGCTTACCTGGGTCGCCCGGATCCCGAAGAACCGCACACAGGTGATCATCCTGGCCGGAACCGTTGCCAGCCTCCTCGGCTTCGTGCACTGGGGACTCGGCATGATGGGCGGCATCGTCCTCGGCAAGGAGCTCCTGGCCGAGGCGAAGAAGCGCGATATCAAACTCCACGCACCGGTCCTCGTGGCCACCTTGTTCATGTGCATGGTCCCCGGAGCAGCCGGCATGTCCGGAGCCGCAGTGCTGTATGCAGCCACCCCGGAGTACCTGCGCGATCTGGTGCCTGATTCCCACGTCGAAGCGACCCCGGTCTCCGTGCCGCTGACCGACACCGTCGTCCGTCCGGACTTCGGCCTTCTGCTCGTCGCCTGCATGCTCGTCGGCATCATCTTCATGCTGCTGATGCACCCGAAGGACCAGACGAAGATGAAGCAGGTCGACGCTTCGGTCTTCGAGGAGCTTGAGTCAGGTGCCGCCTCGGCGATCGTCGAACGCAACACCCCGGCACAGCGCGCCAACGCCAGCCGCATCGTCATGATCGTGGTCGGCGGCATCGGTCTGGCCTTCAGCATCCTCAATATCGCTGCAACCGGCATCGCCGGCCTCGACCTCAACGCCTACAACTTCCTGTTCCTGACCCTCGGCATTCTGCTGTGCGCCAATCAGGGCCCTGAATACTACGCAGGACTCGTGCGTGAGGGCATCTCCGGCACGTGGGGATTCATCCTGCAGTTCCCGTTCTACGCAGGAATCTTCGGCCTCATCAGTGCCACCGGACTCGGCGTCCTGATCTCGCAGGCGTTCACCGCCATCTCGAACGCGACGACCTGGCCGTTCATCGCGTTCCTCTACTCGGGAATCCTCAACATCGCCGTCCCGTCCGGCGGTTCCAAGTTCGTCATTGAGGCTCCGTACATCGTTCCCACCACACTCGACCTGCAGGCGGACTTCAGCCTGGTCATGCAGGCCTACCAGATGGGTGACGCGGTGTTCAATCTCCTCATCCCGTTCTTCGCGCTGCCGTACCTCGCGAACTTCAAGCTGAAGTTCGGTGAGGTCGTCGGCTACACGGTGCCGCCGGTGCTCGTCATGATCGGCGTCGTCAGCACCTATCTCCTCATCTTGTCGGCGATCGGCTGACCCAACAGGACGGAGAGTAATCCGGAGACGATAATGGGGCCGGTGTGAACGCGTAACGCGTCCGCACCGGCCCCATCAGCGTCACATCACCCCAGCAGCTTGCGGCCCATTACAAGGCGCTGGATCTGGTTGGTGCCCTCGTAGATCTGGGTGATCTTGGCATCGCGCATCATGCGTTCGACCGGATGATCCTGCACGTAGCCGGCACCGCCGAGCAGCTGCACGGCATCGGTGGTGATCTCCATGGCGACATCCGAGGCGTACGCCTTGGCAGCAGCACCGAAGTAGCCGAGGTCGTCGTCGTTGCGCTCGCTCTTGGCGGCAGCGGCGTAGGTGAGCTGGCGGGCGGCTTCGAGCTTCATGCCCATGTCGGCGACCATGAACTGCAGCGCCTGGAACTCCGAGACCGGCTTGCCGAACTGCTTGCGCTCCTTGATGTAGCCGATCGCGTAGTCGAGCGCACCCTGGGCCACGCCGAGTGCCTGCGCAGCGATCGTAACGCGGGTGTGGTCGAGGGTCTGCAGGGCGATCTTGAGTCCCTGGCCCTCCTCGCCGACGATCCGGTCGCCGGGGATGCGGCAGTTCTCGAAGAACAGCTCACGGGTCGGGCTGCCCTTGATGCCGAGCTTGCGCTCCTTCTCACCGAAGGAGAAGCCCTCATCGGACTTCTCGACGACGAAGGCGGAGATGTTGCGACCGCGCGGCCCGTCGGGGTCGGTGACGGCCATGACGGTGTAGAAATCGGACACACCGGCATTCGTGATCCAGGTCTTGACGCCGTTGAGCACCCAGTCATCCCCGTCGCGCACTGCGCGGGTCTTCATGCTCGCGGTATCAGAGCCGGCCTCGCGCTCGGATAGGCCGTAGGAGAACCCGGACTCACCCGCGGCCACGGCCGGGAAGTACTTCTGCTTGATCTCCTCAGAGCCGCCGATCTGCACCGGCATCGAGCCGAGCTTGTTGACCGCCGGGATGAGTGAAGACGACACGCAGCCGCGGGCGACCTCTTCGATGACGATGGCAGTCGCCAGCGCATCGGCGCCGACGCCGCCGTACTCCTCGGGGATGTGCGGGGCGAAGAAGTCGGTGGCCACGAGCGCGTCGTGGGCTTCCTGCGGGTAGCGGGCGTTGGCGTCGACGTCGGCGGCGTGCGGGGCGATCTTGGCGTCGACGACCTCGCGGACGGCTTCGCGGATCGCTTCGTGGTCATCGCTCAGCTGGTAGATGTCGAACATGTCTCTCCTTGTCAGGTGATGCGTCGGCACACAGGTGCCGGGTCGGGTCGAGTGGGGGTCAGCCGTCGAGCTGGTCGAGCAGCGCGCGGCCTTTGGCCTCGGCGGTGGCCTTGAGTTCGTTGCGGTAGCCATCGAGTCGCTGCCGGATCGCAGCAGCGTCCTCTGACTCGCCTGCCCCGAGGATGCGGGCGGCGAGCAGGCCGGCGTTCTTGGCACCGCCGATCGAGACGGTCGCCACGGGCACGCCAGCTGGCATCTGCACGATCGAGAGCAGGGAGTCCATCCCGTCGAGCTGCTTGAGCGGCACCGGCACGCCGATGACCGGCAGTGAGGTGACCGAGGCGAGCATGCCGGGCAGGTGGGCCGCTCCCCCGGCACCGGCGATGATGACCCGGATCCCGCGCTCGGCGGCGATGGTGCCCCATTCGATCATCTCGTGGGGCATCCGGTGGGCGGAGACCACCTCGGCGCTGGCCGCGATGCCGAGCTCGCCGAGCACCTCGGCGGCCGCGCGCATCGTCGGCCAGTCGGAGTCCGATCCCATCACGATGCCGACCGGACCCGTTGTCGAGGCGGTGGCTGGCTCAGTCATGAACGGTTCCCTTCTGCAGCTGGGCCGGTGCCCCCGCCGACGAGGTGCTCTTCGCCTCCGGCGCGATGGTCCGGGTGTGGATCGGGGTCGGTGCCGGCGATGTAGTCGGCGGCATGCCGGGCCCGGCGCAGCACCTCGGCGGCGTCAGAGCCGGTGAGGTTGACGTGGCCGAGCTTGCGGCCGGGCCGCACCTGCTTGCCGTACATGTGGACTTTGACCTGCGGGTCATGGGCCATGACGTGCAGGTAGGCGTGGTAGAGGTCGTCGCGGTCAGCGCCGAGCACGTTGACCATCGCGGTCACCGGTGCGTGGGCGGCCGGGTCGCCCAGCGGCAGGTCGAGGACGGCGCGCAGGTGCTGTTCGAACTGCGAGGTGATCGAGCCGTCCTGGCTCCAGTGGCCGGTGTTGTGCGGGCGCATCGCCAGCTCGTTGACGACGTAGCCGTCTGCGGTCTCGAACATCTCCATCGCCATGACGCCGGTGACCTCGAGGCTGCCTGCCACCCGCAGCACATCGGCAGAGATCTGCCGGGCCAGCTCGGCGTCGAGACCGGGGGCCGGGGCGAGGGCCTCCTTGCAGATCCCGTCCTGCTGGTAGGTCGCCACGACCGGCCACACGGCGGTCTGGCCCATCGGCGAGCGGGCGACCATGACGGCGAGCTCGCGGGTGAAGTCGATCTTCTCCTCCGCCAGCAGTGGTGAGCCCTCGGCCAGCCAGTCGGCGGCCTCTAAGGCGGCGTCGATGACGCGCACGCCGTGGCCGTCGTAGCCGCCGCGCGGGGTTTTGAGGATGAGCGGGAACCCGATCTCGGCACCGAAGGCCTCGAGCTCCTCGGTCGAGCTCACCTGCGCCCAGCGCGGGTTCGGCAGGCCGAGTTCGTCCATCTTGGCGCGCATGACGAGCTTGTCCTGGGCGTGGATGAGCGCCTCGGGACCGGGATGACACCGGTGGCCCGCCTCGGCAAGGGCGCGGAGATGCTCCGGCGGCACGTGCTCGTGGTCGAAGGTGAGGACATCGACGGTCTCGGCGAACGCCTTGAGCGTGCCGTAGTCGCGGTAGTCGCCGACGGTCACATGGGCGGAGACCTCGGTGGCGCAGACATCGTCGCTTTCGGCCAGCACGTGGAATCCCACGCCCAGCGCCTCGGCGGCCGGGGCCATCATGCGCGCCAGCTGGCCTCCGCCGATCACTCCTACTTTGGGAAAAGTCACAGCACCACTGTACCCGTCACCACACCGTGGGCAGTCGGAGGGTCTGCGACCGCCGGGCATGCGCGTCCGGTAATCTCGGAAGCGGCAGGAACCACGGATCCCGACGACAGACAGGTGCGCGGTCATGGAGATGCGCAAGGAGGCCAAGCGGGTCGCGAAGTTCTCCGTCGTCGGCCTCGTCGCCTTCGGCGTCGACTTCCTCGTCTTCAACCTGCTGCGCCCCGAGGCTCTCGGGATCGGCCCGATGTGGGCGAAGATCATCTCCGTCACCCTCGCCACCCTCGTCGCCTGGCTCGGTTCGCGCTACTGGACGTTCAGAGACGGCAGGAACCGCTCAGCGACCCGTGAGGCGGTGTGGTTCTTCGTCGTCAACGCCATCGGCCTGCTCATCGCGATGGCGTGTCTGTGGGTCTCGAACTACCTGCTCGGCTTCCGCTCGGCACTGGCCGACAACATCTCCGCCAATGTCGTCGGGGTCGGTCTGGGCAACATCTTCCGCTACCTCATGTACCGCCTCGTCGTCTACCGCGTGACCCCCAGGCGCAGGAAGCGCCGCCGTGAGGTGCTGGCCCTCGACGAGCGCTGACCGCGTGTCACTCCCCGCGCCCGAGGCGGTGGCCGGCTTATGTGCGTAAGAGCGGGATCGCCAGTTCCTGGCTGGTGATGCCGCCGTGGTGGCCGATGAGGGCCAGGGATGAGGGGGTGTCGCGTTCGGAGTCGACGATGCCGGTGCCGGCCTCGCAGACGACGATGACATCGCCGATGCGCTGGAGGTTCTGCGGGCGCACGGGTCCGAAGAAGCCGCGGGCGATCGCCTGCTCACGGGTCATCACCAGCGCCCGGTTACCGAGAGCCTCCGCGAAGGCGGTGTGGACGGTTTCCCAGGCGCCGGGCCGCACGTAGAGGTGCACCGCACGCGGTTCGCCGCCCACAGCACGCAGACCCTCGCGCAGGTGCGGATGGTCGGCAAGGTCGAGGCGGCCCTCATGCGGGACGTCGACCATGCCGTGGTCGGCGGTGATGGCCAGTTGGGCGTCATGCGGCAGGCCGTTGGCCAGTCGCGACAGGTGCCCGTCGACCTCTTCGAGCTCTTCGAGCCAATGCCATGAGTCGACGCCGTGGACGTGGCCGGTCTTGTCCAGGTTGCCCCAGTAGAAGTAGACGAGGCGCCTGCCGGGCCGGCGGATCTCTTCGAGGGCGTGATCGACGCGCTGGCTCATCGTGCGTGAGCCGCGGAACCGGCCGCCGCGCAGGGATGCCTGGTTGAGCCCGCGGCCGGCGAACTTCGGCTCACCGAGGCTGACGACGTCGACCCCGGTGCTGACGAGGCGTTCGAACATCGTCGTATCCGGCACCCACACCTCGGGATCGACCTCAGGATCCCAGGTCAGCTGGTTGAACACGATCTCGCGTTCCGGGTCGAGCAGCTGGTAGCCGACCACCCCGTGGGCGCCGGGCAGCATCCCGGTGCCCAGGGAGGACAGCGAGTTCGCCGTCGTCGACGGGAAGCCTGCGCTCATAGCGAGCATGTCCGGCAGCAGTCCGCGCAGGAACGGGGCGTGGGCGGCCCGTGCGCGCAGCAGCTCGGCGCCGAGTCCGTCGATGAGTGCGACGACGACCACCCGCGGTTCGGCATCGAAGTCGAGCTTCAGCGCCCGCTCAGCAGCTCCGTCGTCGAGGATCTCCCGGGCCCCGAGGCTGATCGCGGCAGCCGGGATGACATCGGAAAGCAGCGGGGAGTTCCGGTAGTCAGGGGCTTGGCGCGTCTGCATGCTCACAGCCCGCCGGACAGGCCAGCGCTGCGGCGGGCCTCGAAGACCAGACGGCGCAGGTTGAGGGCGAAGTCGAGCGCCTGGTCGACAGCGGCCTGCCCTTCGGCCTGGGCGGAGACCCGCAGGGTGACGTCCTCGGGATAGCTGGAGCCGGAGTAGCCGTGGTCGCCGTCGCAGTCGGGGTCGCCGCAGGATTCGGGCACCGTGTCGATGCGGCGCATCGATCCCCAGCCCAGGGTGAGGGCGACTTCGACGGGGCGTTCACCGGGTTCGAAGTCGGCTGGATTGTCGTAGGTGCGGGAGATGAGCGCGGTGCTCACGCGGGCGAGCGCGATGTCCTCGGTGGTGGTGAGTCCTCGGGGCATCGTGCCGAGCTCGGTCTGCGGTTCGTCGTCGATGTGGGTGAGCAGCAGCCTGCTCGGGGTGAGGACGAAGGCGGTGAGGTGGCGGTGGATCGCGTCGAGGTCGACGTGGGTCTCCATGTGCACCAGGTGTGAGACGACCGGCTCACCGAACAGCGATTCGCTCAGCATCTCAGCGGCCAGCTGCGGATAGTACCCGGCTGACTGCAGGTCGTGGGCAAGTGATTGCGGGATCGTGGGCATGCCCCCATTGTGCCCCACAGCCCTGCCTGCACCCCACCGGCACTACCGCCGGAGTGCGCCGAGTCACTATGCTGGCGTCATGGGAGCATATCCAGCGTATTGGGAAGCCGATGTCGTCCTGCGCGATGGAGCCACTGCCCATCTGCGCCCGATCGTGCCCGAGGACGCCGCCGGCGTGCAGGAGATGCACGCCAAGCAGTCCCCGGAGTCCATCTACCTGCGCTTCTTCGCTCCGCTGCCGGTGATTCCGGCCAAGGACCTCGACCGGTTCGTCAACGTCGACTACCACGACCGGGTCGCCTTCGTCATGACGATCGGCGAGGAGATCATCGGCACCGCCCGCTACGACCGGCTCGACGACACCTCGGCGGAGGTCGCGTTCAACATCGCTGACGCCCACCACGGCCGCGGCATCGGCTCGATCTTCCTAGAGCACCTCGCCGCTGCCGCACGGGAGTGCGGGATCAGCGTCTTCACCGCCGAGGTGCTGCCCCAGAACCGGCAGATGCTGCAGGTCTTCGCCGCCGCCGGCTACGAGGTGTCCCGCGAGTTCGACGACGGAGTGGTCGCCGTGCGCTTCGACATCGACCCGACCGAGAAGTCGATGCAGGTCCAGGAGGCCCGCGAGCACCGCGCTGAGGCGATCTCGGTGCGCCAGGTCCTGCACCCGGCCTCGGTCGTCGTCATCGGCGCCAGCCGCACCTACAACTCGACGGGCAACCTGCTGCTGCGCAACCTCGTCGGCGCCGACTTCACCGGCACGCTCTCCGTCGTCCACCCCGAAGCCGATGAGGTCGCCGGTGTGCCGGCGGTGCGCTCGCTCGATGAGCTCGACGATCCGGCTGACCTGGCGATCATCGCGGTGCCTGCCGAATCGTGCGCCCAGGTGGTCCGCGACTGCGCCGCCCACGGTGTCAAGGCCTGCGTCGTCATCTCCTCTGGTTTCGCGGAGACCGGCGAGCACGGCCTGGAGCTGCAGCGCGAGATGGTCACCACCGCCCGCTCCCACGGGATGCGCGTCGTCGGCCCGAACTCCTTCGGGGTGGCCAACACCTCGCCCGAGGTCTCGCTCAACGCCTCGCTGGCACCGTTCCTTCCCGGCGCGGGAACCTTGGGCCTGTTCAGCCAGTCCGGGGCGCTCGGCACCGCGCTGCTGGCCGCAGCCAAGACCCGCGGGCTGGGGATCTCGACGTTCGTCTCCGCCGGCAACCGGGCAGACCTGTCGGGCAATGACATGCTGCAGTACTGGGAGGAGGACCCGGCCACCCGGGCGGTCGGCCTGTATCTGGAGTCGATCGGCAATCCGCGCAAGTTCTCCCGCATCGCCCGCCGGGTCTCCCGCGTCAAACCCGTCATCGTCATCAAATCCGACCTCACCGGCCGCGAGTTGCCGCCCGGCCATCAGGTGCGTCTGTCGAGCCTGTCGGGCAAGGCCCTCGATCAGGTGCTCGGCCAGGCCGGGGTGATCCGCGCCGATACGATCCACCAGCTCTTCGACGCAGCCCAGGTCTTCGCCACCCAGCCGGCACCGCGCGGCCGGCGGGTCGGAGTGATCGGCAATTCCGCGGCTCTCGCGACGCTCATCATCCAGCGCGCCCGCTCCGAAGGGCTGCGGGTGGATTCGCCTGCTGTGTCGATGCACCCGGAGGTCAGCGTCGAGGAGTTCGGCCGGCAGTTGGAGGACATGTACGCCGACAGCTCGATCGACACCGTCGTCGTCACCTTCACTCCCTCGGCCGGTGCTGATGAGCGGGAGATCGCCACCGTGCTGGCGGAGACGGCCGCGGCCTCGGGCAAGACGACCGTCGCCTGCTTCCTCGGCATCACCGGTGTGCAGGACGAGCTCACCGCCCGCATCGACGACGGTGAGGGCACCACGACCGCGCACACGGTGCCCAGCTACATCGGCCCCGAAGATGCTGTGTGGGCGCTGGCTCGGGCGACCGACTATGCGATGTGGAAGAAGGCCGATCACGGCGTCTACCCGGAGTTCGACGACCTCGATGTGCGCGCAGCCCGCAAGATCATCGAACGCAACCTCGAAGGTGTCGACGCCGGTGAGCGCGTCATCCTCAGCCGGGACGACTCCCGGCAGCTGCTCGCCCACTACGGCGTCGAATGCCTGCCCTACATCACCTCGTACTCCGTCGAGGAGGGCATCGCCGCCGCTGAGAAACTCGGCTACCCGGTCGCGCTCAAAGCCGTGCACAAGCGGCTGCGCCACCGCATGGAGCTCGGCGGGGTGCGGCTGAACATCGACACCCCAGAGGAGCTCGCCGAGGACTGGCAGGGCATCGCCGAGATCATCGATCAGCTTCTCGAGGACGATGAGGACCACGGCATCGATGTGCAGCCGATGGCCCCGCCCGGCACCGCGTGTGTCATCTCCGCCGGTGAGGATCCGCTGCTCGGGCCGATGGTGTCCTTCTCCCTGGCCGGGGATACGACCGAGCTGCTCGATGACGTCGCCCATCGGGTCGCACCGCTGACCGATGTCGATGCCAAGGAGATGGTCCGCTCGCTGAAGTCCTCACCACGGCTGTTCGGTTACAAGGGCCTGCCGGTGATGAACATGGCACCGGCCGAGGAGGTCATCCTCAGGCTCTCAGCACTCGTCGAGGAGTTCCCGGCCGTGCGTGAGATCGAGCTGCGGCCGATCTCGGTGACCGAAGGCGATGCGTACCTGCTCTCCGTCAAAGTCGAACTCGCCGCTGAAGCCGACCGGATGGATTCGCTACGCCGGCGCATGAGCATGGGGTGAGAACCTCCGCACCCGGCGAAATCCCGGGCTTCGCGTCGGTTTGCCGGTAGCATAGGCCTGTCGTTTCGCCCGTCGAAGGAGTCCCATGACAGAGCCGGTCGCTGGCCAGGTCGTCGATATCGACGTCTCCGAGGAGATGGAGACCTCGTTCCTCGAGTACGCCTACTCGGTGATCTACTCCCGGGCACTGCCAGATGCCCGCGACGGCCTCAAGCCCGTGCAGCGGCGCATCATCTACCAGATGGGCGAGATGGGCCTGCGCCCGGACCGTCCGCACGTCAAGAGCTCCCGCATCGTCGGCGACGTCATGGGCAAGCTGCACCCGCACTCCGATGTCGCCATCTACGACGCACTCGTGCGGCTGAGCCAGGACTTCGTCATGCGCACCCCGCTCGTCGACGGCCACGGCAACTTCGGCTCGCTTGACGACGGCCCGGCCGCTCCGCGCTACACCGAGGCCCGCCTGACCGACGCAGCGCTGACGATGATCGCCGGCCTCGATGAGGACGTCGTCGACTTCGTGCCCAACTACGACTCCTCGACCACCCAGCCCGAAGTCCTGCCGAGTGCGTTTCCGAACCTGCTCGTCAACGGCGCCTCGGGAATCGCGGTCGGCATGGCCACGAACATGGCCCCGCACAACCCCGGCGAGGTCATCGCCGCAGCCCAGCACCTCATCGACAACCCCGAGGCGGAGCTCTCGGAGCTCATGAAGTACGTCCCTGGCCCCGACCTCCCCTCCGGCGGGCGGATCATCGGCCTGTCGGGAGTGCGTGAGGCCTACGAGACCGGCCGCGGGTCCTTCCGCACCCGGGCGACGGTGAAGATCGAGAACATCACGGCCCGCCGCAAGGGCATCATCGTCACCGAGCTGCCCTACCTCGTCGGCCCGGAGAAGGTCATCGAGAAGGTCAAGGACGTCGTCGGGAGCAAGAAGCTCGCCGGTATCGCCTCGATCGACGACTTCTCCGACCGCAAGCACGGCCTGCGGCTGGTCATCGGCATCAAGAACGGTTTCAACCCCGATGCGGTGCTCGAAGAGCTCTACCGGCTCACCCCGCTGGAGGACTCCTTCGGCATCAACAACGTCTGCCTCGTCGACGGGCAGCCGCGCACGCTTGGGCTCAAGGCGCTGCTGGAGGTCTACGTCGACCACCGCATCGCCGTCACTCGCCGGCGCACAGTCTTCCAGCTCGGCAAGGCCAAGGACCGCCTCCACCTCGTCGAGGGCCTGCTGACCGCAATCCTCGACATCGACGAGGTCATCGAACTCATCCGCTCCTCTGATGATGCGCAGATCGCCCGCACCCGGCTGATGAGCGTCTTCGACCTCTCCGAGGTGCAGGCGACCTACATCCTCGACCTGCAGCTGCGTCGGCTGACGAAGTTCTCCCGACTCGAACTTGAGGCGGAGCAGGATGAGCTGAAGAAGCGCATCGACTACCTGCAGTCGATCCTCGACGATGAGGCGAAGCTGCGCCAGGTCGTCTCTGAGGAGCTCGGCGCCGTCGCCGAGCAGATCGACTCCCCGCGCCGCACCGTGCTCGTGGAAGGCTCGCATCAGCAGATCACTGCACGCGGCCGGAAGAAGGGCTCACCGGAGCTGCAGGTCGCCGACTCGCCGACGTGGGTGCTGCTCTCGACCTCGGGCCGGATCGCCCGCACCTCTGACCGCTCGGCTCTGCCGACCGGTGGCAAGCGTCTGGCCCATGACGCGCTCGTCTCGCAGGTCGCCTCGACCACTCGGGGGATCATCGGTGCGATCACCTCGAAGGGCCGTCTGCTGACCGTCGACGTTGTCGCCCTGCCGGCCCTGCCCCCACAGGCCACCCGGCCGGGCCTGGCCGGAGGTGTGAAGGTCGGCGAGTTCGTCACCCTCGACTCCGGCGAGAAGGTGCTCGGGCTCATCGACATCACCAAGGACTTCGTGCTCGCCACCGCCCGCGGCGTCATCAAACGCGTCGCCGGTGCGGAGCCTGCCAAGGGCAAGGATGCCTGGGATGTCATCAACCTCAAACCCGGTGACACGGTGATCGGTGCCGGTCAGCTGCCCGACATCGACGCCGCCCGCGCGGTGCTCATCACCTCGAATGCCCAGCTGCTGACATTCGGCACCGATCTGCTGCGCGCTCAGGGTTGGAACGCCGGCGGCGTGACCGGCATGAAGGTCGCCGCCGACGCCTCGGTCATCGCCTTCAGCCTCATCGACCCCGAGGCGGAGAACCGTGTCGTGACAATCGCGACCGGCGAGAACTTCTACGGCGAGACCGCGCTGAGCGTCAAGGTCACCGATCTCGCCGAGTTCCCCACCAAGGGCCGCGCGACCGCCGGTGTGCGTGCGCATCGCTTCCTCAAAGGTGAGACCGAGCTCGTCACCGCCTTCGCTGGACCCGAACCGCAGGGCGCGGCCACTGGCGGCGGTGCCCGCAAGCTGCCGGCCGAGCTGGGTAGGCGAGATGGCTCCGGTCAGCCGCTGGAGTCGAAGGTCGATGCGATCGGCACCGTGGCGCATGACTACGGTGCAGAAGCTGGTGCGGTGCCCGTTCCCGAGGCGGGAGCTGGCAGCGCCGCGGATGCTGGCGCAGCGGGTGGGCTCAGTGCCGCCGAGCTGGCGCGCCGCAAGGAGGAGATCGCTCAGGCGCGCGATGAGGACTACTCCCCCGTCGTCATCGTCTCCAGCGACGAGGACGATGCGGGCGGCGCGCTGTTCTGAGCGGCTCAGCGGCCGGGCGCGATGACTGTCAGTCCGGCAGCTTCGGCCGCAAGCGCAAGGCGATGGTCGTACGTCAGCATGGCGTCGGCATCGAGGCGAATAGCGGCCTCAAGATGCAGCGCGTCAAGAGTCCGCAGCATCTCCATCGGCAGGAACCCAGCACTGAGGAAGACTGCCCGGTCGAGCGCAGCGAGAGCCACTCCGTCGAGCAGGGCTGTCACATCAGTTTGGCTCAGTCCGTCGCGGACGGCGACACGACGGAGCTCAGTCTCAAGCAGGTTGCTGGAGACCAGCGTCGCCGAAGTTTCGTCGAGCCAGCGCTCCAGAGACTCGCTTTCCGGCTCAGGCTTCAGAAGGGCTGCCAGCGCGGACGTGTCAACGTAGACGACTCTGACGTTCACACCCGATCCTCACGCTGCTCATCGATGAGCTCCTGCACAGATCGATCGCTGCGCCTGCGCTTGATGCCGAGATCCGACCAGCCGCCGACGCGCTTGGCAGGACGGGTGATCTTAAGCCCGGGCGCAGGCGCATCCAAAGGGATGACGCGACCGACCGGGACTCCGCGATTCATCAGCACGAACGAGTGACCTTCGCTCACTTCACGCAGGACACGACTTGACTCATTTCGCAGTTCGCGCTGAGACAGGCTTTCGGATTCGGGCTGAGCGGCACTCATAACTTGAGTGTAGCACCCGTGCGACGAGCGCGCCTTAGCTCTGCGGGGGCTAGCCCCTGCACCCGACTCCTGTCCCGCCATCACGCCACCTGCAGAACTTCAGGTGGTCATTCAGTTCCCCGACGGCAATCTCGGCGCGACTGAAAGCGTTCGGGTCCGCTTTCAGAACGCCAGCAGAAAGACATGGGAGCGAATCAAGCGTCGCCCCGTTCGGAGAATCAACGCAGACTCAGACGTTCTTCACAGCCACGGATGAGCTGCTACTCGTCCCCATCCATCGACAGGTCGAGGCTTTCGGCGGTACCGCGGTCCATCTGGAACATCGAGATCTCACCAAGGCCCTGCAGGGTGATCGTCTGCCGGTTGGAGAAGACGTACTCCCCTGAGCGTTCGAGGATGCGGGCGGTCTCCCAGTCCGTGGCCACGGTTCCGGGCTCGCCGATCGCGGTGAGGCGGGCGGCGAGGTTGACCGTCGAGCCGAAGACATCGCCGAGCCGTGAGAGCACGCGCCCCCACGCGAGGCCGAGGCGGGCCTGAGGCAACTCTTTGTCGTCGATGATGAGATCGCGGATCGTCAGCGCGATCTCGGCACCTGCCTGTGGGGTTTCGGCGACGAAGAAGACCTCATCACCGACGGTCTTGATGACCCGGCCGTTGCCGGTGGCCACAACGTTGAAGACGATGTCCTGGAAACGTTTCACCAGTGATGCCAGCTGTTTGGGCTCCAGCCGCTGGGACAGGCGGGTATAGGAGACGAGGTCGACGAAGCCGACCGCCCGGGCCAGCGGCATCTGAGAGTCATACCAGCCCTGCCGGTTCTCGATCGCCAGGCCTTCTGCGACATTGACGTTCATGCGCCCGAGTGCGCCGGCGAGATTGCGGCGCCACGCGTAGACGAGGACCCGTTCGAGCGGCTCGATACTGCTCTCGAACAGCTCGATCGCCTGCTGGCGGGCGTGCGTCTCCCCCAGCCCGCGGGTATCGGACAGATACTCGACGAGCGTCTCCATCTGCCATACGACAAGCCGGTCGCTCGTCTGACCGATGGCGCGGGCCAGCGAAAGCACTGTCGCCTCATCGAGCACGCCGGTGTCGACGACCGAGGCGATCTCGCGCAGCGCCTTCGCGTCCTCAACGGTGAAGGCGGTCTGGCCTTCGGGCACGCGGGACATACCGAGGGCGCGCCAGAACTTACGGGCCGCAACCGTGGAGACGCCGGCGAGCTGGGCGACTTCCTTGCGGGTGAGCACGCGCTTGCCGCCGAGCAGGCTTTCCTCGAGCTTCTGGGCGGCTGAGCGCAGGTGGTAGATCGTGTCTTCGATCTCGGCCTTCTCACGCTCGTCGACGATCGATTCGTCGACGGTCTCGGGTACCGGCCGGGATCCGGCCAGGCGGGCGGCGAAGGCCTCCTGGGCGGCTGCGGCGACAGCGTCGAGCGCCTCGTCGCCGAGTTCCTCAGAGGCGAGGTTCTCGTCGTCGTTGGGCGTTTCGCTCATCGGCTGGGCCTCAGGTGGGTGACGTCGCCGGCGCTGACCACCTCGCGGCCGGTGCCGGTGTCGATGATGAGGTTGCCGCCGGCATCGACACCGACGGCGCGCCCCCGCACCTGGGTGTCACCGGGAAGCTCAGCGCGGACATCCATGCCGAGGGTGGCCATGCGGTTGCGGATCTCATCGGCGGCCACGGACTGGGAGAACGCCTCGGCCGTCGAAGAGCCCAGCAGGAAAGGGATCGCCTGGTGCAGACGGCGCAGCACCTCGGTCAGCAGCAGCTCCCGGGAGATCGACCCGCCGGCCAGCGTGAGGGAGGTGGCGGTCTCGACCGGGAGTTCGTCTGCAGTCATATCGACGTTGATGCCGATGCCGAGGATGACAGCCATCTCGGCCTCATCGGTCTTCGGCAGCTGGGTGGCGCGGGTGAGGATCCCGCAGATCTTCTTGCCATCGACGAGCACATCGTTGGGCCATTTCACCTGCGCGTTGACACCGGCGGTTCCCACGGCCTCGGCGACGGCCCAGCCGGCGATGAGCGGCAGCCAGCCTAGCCCGGCCAGATCGAACCCCACGGGCACCCGCATGATGGTCGAGAACGTCAGGCTGGCAGCAGGTGGGACGGTCCAGGTGCGGCCCATTCGGCCGTGGCCGGCGGTCTGGTGGTCGGTGCCGTACACGGCGTAGTCAGCCCACTCCTCGGGAGCGGCGGCAACCGCCTCGGCGAGTGCGTCGTTGGTCGACGGGCAGGCGGCAGGCCATTCGAGGCGCGGGACGTCGACCTCCGCGCGGGACAGTGCGGCACGCAAGACCGGGATATCAAAAGGAGGGCGGGAAGATACGTTGTGCACCAGATCACTGTATGGCTTTTGGCGGCTTCGCACAACGCAGGAGGCGGGCGGTACATTAGTGCCATGACCGAAAGCACTGTGCCGCGTACCACCGCCGAACGCATCGCCGCGTTCGAATCCCGTCGTCAGGCCGCGCACGCCGGAAACGAGCGTGCGGTCGCCAACCAGCACAAGCGAGGCAAGCAGACTGCCCGCGAGCGCATCGACCAGCTGCTCGATGACGGTTCATTCCAGGAGATCGATGAGTTCGTCCGCCACCACAACACGCAGTTCGGGATGGAGAAGAACCGGCCCGACGGTGACGGGGTGGTCTGCGGTCTCGGCACGATCGACGGACGCACCGTGGCGGTGTTCGCCCACGACTTCACGATCCTCGGCGGGTCGCTGGCTGAGGCGAATGGCCGCAAGATCGTCAAGGTGCAGAAGCTCGCTCTCAAGCTCGGCTGCCCGATCATCGGCATCAACGACTCCGGTGGTGCCCGCATTCAGGAAGGTGTGGGCTCGATTGCACTGTTCGCTGAGATCTTCAAGTGGAACGTCGCATCGTCTGGTGTCATCCCGCAGATCTCGCTCATCATGGGCCCGTCTGCCGGTGGTGCGGTCTACTCCCCTGCGCTGACCGATGTCACGATCATGGTCGATGGGACCAGCCACATGTACATCACCGGCCCGGACGTCATCAAGACCGTCACCGGTGAGGACGTCGGCCATGAGGAGCTCGGCGGCGGGCGGACCCACAATTCGGTGTCCGGCAATGCCCACTACCTGGCCGCCGATGAGACTGATGCGCTGAACTTCGTGTGCGATCTGCTCTCCTTCCTGCCGCAGAACAACCTCGATGACGCCCAGGACTTCGACGCCCCGGCTGATCTGACGGTCGATGATGAGGATCTGGCGCTCGATGAGCTGATGCCGGATTCGCCCTCGCAGCCGTATGACATCCTCGATGTCGTCACGCGGGTGCTCGATGAGGGTGAGTTCCTGGAGATCTCCGAGCTGTTCGCCCCGAATGTGTGCACCGGTTTCGGACGCGTCGAGGGAACGACGGTCGGTGTCATCGCCAACCAGCCGATGCAGCTGGCCGGCACGCTCGACATCGACGCCTCGGAGAAGGCCGCCCGGTTCGTGCGCCTGTGCGATGCCTTCAACATCCCGATCCTCACCTTTGTCGACGTGCCCGGATTCCTGCCGGGTACCGATCAGGAGCTCGGCGGCATCATCCGCCGCGGCGCGAAGCTCATCTACGCCTACGGTGAGGCGACCGTCCCGCTCATCACCGTCATCACCCGCAAGGCCTACGGCGGCGCGTACTGCGTCATGGGCTCCAAGCAGCTCGGCGCCGACCTCAACCTCGCCTGGCCGAGCGCCCAGATCGCCGTGATGGGCGCCCAGGGTGCTGCCAACATCGTCTACCGCCGCAAGCTCAAGGCCGCAGGCGAAGCCGGTGAGGATGTCGATGCGCTGCGCAATGAACTCATCCAGGACTACGAGGATGCGCTGCTGAATCCGTACAAGGCCGCCGAGGAGGGTTACATCGACGCGGTCATCAAGCCGAGTGAGACCCGCGAGCGGATCATCCGCGGGCTGCGCGCGCTGAAGAACAAGCATGTCGATCCGCCGGCCCGCAAGCACGGGAACATCCCGCTGTGACCGAGGAGCACGCAGAGAAGCCGATCATGGCCAGCGACGCGGATCTCGACGGCATCGAGGTCACCGTCGACAAGCGGCCCAACGGCGCGACCCTCTCAGCTGACGAGGAGCGCCGCCTGGCCCGTGCTGCTGTGGCGGCAGCACTGGTAGCTGTGCGTCAGCTAGCCGCTGCCGCCGCCGAGGAACCGGTGAAGAAGGCTGGAGGGTTCGCCGATCCGCGCCGCAAGGTGCGCCGGCCCCTGCCGCCGTCGTGGCGGCGCCGCTGATGGCAGGCGGCCAAATGCCATACGAGGGTGTGCTCGTCACGGCTTTCGAGCCGTTCGGCGAGCATGACGCGAATCCCACGATCGCCGCCGCCCAGGCGGTCGCTCGCGAATGCCCCGGTGTCGTCACCGAAGTGCTGCCAGTGGAGTTTGAAGCTGCGACGAAGCGGGTCCGTGAGCTCATGGATGAGCATCAGCCGCATACAGTCATCAGCCTGGGACTGGCGGCCGGACGGACAGACATCACACCCGAGCGGGTGGCGATCAACGTCATGGACGCCCCGATCCCAGATAACTCCGGGGCACAGCCAATTGACGAGCCGGTGGTCAAGGGCGGGCCCGCCGCGCACTTCCTCACCCTGCCGAACAAGGCGATCGTGCAGGCGCTCAAGGATGAGGGAATCCCGGCGAGCCTGTCGAATTCTGCTGGGACGTATGTCTGCAACGCTGTGGCGTATGCGGCTGCGGAGCATGCGCAAGCAACGAGTTCGCCGGTTAGGACTGGGTTTATCCACGTGCCGTCGACGATGGACATAGACGACAACGAAGGTCTCGAACTAGGGTTTCGTCAGGACCAGATTAGCAAAGCGGTCACACTAGCCTTAAAAGCCAGCCGCACGGTTGGCAACTGTGACTTACCCATCGCAATTGGCTCGGCGGATTAGCAGGGTTTAGGGCCAGCGGAACCACTTCTTTTGTCCAGGTGGTGACTAGATCAGGCGGCAGTCTCGTTAACGAACAACTCCGCTTGCTCGAGAACTAGCTCGAGGGCCTTTGCTTCGGAATCGGGCGGATAATCGTATCTAGCGAGTAAGCGCCGGACTTTCGATCGCATTGCTGCGCGAACGCTCTCCTTTTGGTCCCAGTCGATGACAATGCTCTTGCGGACTGAAGCGACCAGATCGACAGCGATCTGCTTCAGCGTCTCGTCACCCATATGCAAAACAGCAGACTCACTTTGCGCGATTGCATCGTATAGCGCTGCTTCGGCCGCTGAGAGCCCTAGTAGCTCGTGGCGAGTCTGAGCCTCACGCATCTCCTTCGCCAAGGCAACGAGTTCGGCGATGATTTCAGCGGTTGTCAATGACCGATTCGTATACCGATTAACGGCTTCGTCGAGCATTTCTGAGTATTTACGTCCTTGGACAATATTCTTTCGACGTATGGTACGAATCTCGTCATTAAGCAGACGTCGCAGCAACCCCATTTGAAGGTTCGGCTTATCATTGTGAGCGAGCGAATCGAGGAACTCGTCGCTGAGGATCGAGATTTCGGGCGTTTCGATCCCGGCGAGCTTGTACACGTCCACCACCTGATCAGCAGTGACAGCCTCATTGAGAAGCTGGCCTAGCGCGGTGTCGATCTCGACCGCGCCCGAACCGCCTCGGCCGGAGTCGGGGTTTTGGATCTTCAGGATCGCTGCTCGGACGTCCGTGAACAGTCGGACATCGTTCCGGATCGCGGCGGCCTCGTCGCGCGCGCCCGCCAGCGCGAACGCCTTCGCCAGAGCCAGCACCTGGTCATTGAACCGCGAGGTTCGGTCTGGGTCCGCCATGACGAAGTCGAGGACCTTCGCATATTCGTTCAACCGCTGGGAGGCTGTCAGCTCGGGGGAAGAGTCGAATTGGACTCCGTGGAGGAGTCCGCGCACGATGTCGTGCTTCTCCAGCATCACCTGGACCATCTCGTCGATGGGCACGCCAGCCTGGTCGCGGTCGGACGGCGAGTATTCGCTCAGCGCGTTCTGGAGGTTCGCGAACACTCCGATGTAGTCGACGATCAGCCCGCCGGGCTTGTCGCGGAACGTCCTGTTGACCCGAGCGATGGCCTGCATGAGCCCCGCGCCCTGCATGGTCTTGTCGACGTACATCGTGTGCATCGACGGGGCATCGAAACCGGTCAGCCACATATCGCGGACGATGACCAGTTCCAGTGGGTCGTCCGCGTTCTTCGCCCGCAGCTTGAGGTCCTTGCGCACGTCCTTCGAGTGGATGTGCGGCTGGAACTCAGCAGGATCAGACGCGGACCCGGTCATGACGACCTTGATCTTGCCCTGCGCCGGGTCATCTGAGTGCCAGTCGGGCCGCAGTGCGACGATCTTCTCGTACAGCCGCACGGCGATCCGGCGACTCATGGTCACGATCATGCCCTTGCCGAACAGGGACTCCCGGCGCTTCTCCCAGTGCTCCACGATGTCGCGGGCTACGAGGTCAAGTCGTGCCTCCGCTCCGACGACCGCCTCCAGCCGCGACCAACGTGACTTTGCAGCTGTTGCTGTGTCTTCCTCGACAGACTCGGTAATCTCGTCGGCCAGGTCGTCGAGGGCTCCCAAGTCAGCTTCCGACAGCTCGATCTTTGCCAGCCGGGACTCATAGAAGATCCGGACAGTCGCGCCATCCTCTACCGCCCTTGTGAGGTCGTACACGTCAACGTAATCGCCGAACACAGCGCGGGTGGACTTGTCGTTCGACTCGATCGGAGTGCCGGTGAAACCGAGGTACGTGGCGCCAGGGAGCGCGTCGCGCATGTGCTTGGCCAGCCCGGACTTGAGTCGACCGTGGCGGTCGAGCGTTTCGCCGAAGCCGTACTGACTCCTATGCGCCTCGTCAGCGATCACGATGACATTCCGACGGTCAGTGAGCACGGGATTGGAGTCCCCGTCCTCGCCCGGCGCGAACTTCTGCAAGGTGGTGAACACGATCCCTCCGGAAGCGCGCTTCAGCTTCGCTCGCAGATCCGAGCGCGTTGCCGCCTGCACCGGCGTCTCCGGCAGGATGCGCGCGGGGGCGAAAGTCTCGCCGAACAGTTGATCGTCGAGATCGTTGCGATCGGTGATGAACACCAGCGTCGGGTTCGCCATGCGCGGGTCGCGCATAATCTTCGCAGCGTAGAACACCATCTCGAAGCTCTTACCGGAGCCCTGGGTGTGCCACACCACGCCGCCGCGACGGTCCCCATCAGGACTTGACGCTTGCACCGTGGACTCGACAGCAGCGTTGACCGCCCAGTACTGGTGGTACTTCGCCACACGCTTCACGAGCGCCCGCGTCGGTTGTCCTGTCGACTTGTCGGTGACTGTCTCGTCACTGAACACCACGAAGTTCTTCAGCAGGTCCAAGAACCGCATCGGCTCAAATACACCCTTGATGAGAACCTCAAGTGCTGGCCGATTGCCGACGACCTCACGACCCTCGATTGTCTTCCACGGCGCGTAGTGCTCGAACGCGCCCGAGTAGCTGCTCATCGCCGCCGAGGTTCCGTCGGAGATCACCGTCACCGCGTTCGGCACGAACACCGACGGGATGTCGTGTCGGTACGTCTGCACCTGGTTCCACGCCGACTTCAGCGTCGCATGCTCAGTGGTCGGGTTCTTCAGCTCCAGCAGCGCCAACGGGAGCCCGTTAACCATCACGAGTACGTCAGGGCGGCGGTTCTTGCCGTTCTCGACGATCGTGAACTGGTTGACAGCCACCCAGTCGTTGTTCTCCGGCTCGTCGAAGTCCATGAGCCACAAGCGCGTTGTGCGCAGCAGACCATCGTCGCCGCGATACTCGACCGATACGCCGTGCGTAATGAGCTTATGCAGGCGAGCGTTCTCGTCGATAGGGCTCTGTGACTCGGAACGCTGAACCGTCTTCACGGCCTCTGCGACCAGCGCGGCGTCCGTACCAGGGTTAATCCGCCGAAGCGCGTCACGCAGCCGACCCCACAACACGACGTCCTCGTACGACTCCCGCTCAGCGCCAGGCTCTCCCGGCGCGATGTCAGGGCCATGCACACGTCGGTAACCCAGCTCGGCGAAGTACTCCAGAGCGGCCTGCTCGACGACGTTCTCATTGAAGGTGCTCATCCCGCGCTCCTCGCTGCGGCAACCGACGTTGGTGTGCCGCGTTTTGCTAGGTAAACCTCGACCAGGAAGCTCGCGACAGTCTTCGCCGAGTTCACCGCCACTCGGGCATGTCGATCCTGTGGCTGCACATGACGCGCATGCCCGTCACTCGCCATGTTCCGGATCGCTGCCAGACCGTTGACGATCTGGACCAGGCCGCGTGCGATCTGCTTGAACCCTTCGTCGACCTGGTCGTCCTTGTCGTCGATCCGAAGAATCTTCGCGACCGCCTTGTACTGTCGCTGGAGGTCACCGGCATAGTTCCCGCTCTGGCCTGTCAAACGAAGCTCCAGCTGTTCCAGTACCGCCTCAACCAAGGTACGCGACACTGTGATCGCCCCTTCGAGGTCTGAGGCCGTGAGTCGGCGCTCGGCCTTGTCGGACAGCTCACGGACATACGCCAGCGTGAGAAAGTTCGGTGCGACTGGCGCTGCGCTCAGCGGAACGGCGACGCCTTCCAGTCGCGAGACGATCCCTCGATACTTATCGATCGAGGCACGTTGATCGTCTCCGTCTTGCTCGCCTCTGTATTCGAGAAGTGCATGAAGAACACGCGCACATTCCGCCGTTGACGCAGAACGGAGGAAAGCGCGTAAGCGCTTGGCTTTCGAGAGACCTGTCTCTTCCGGCTCGATCTCCACATCGAGATCAGCAAAGAACTCCGCGAAGCTGCGGTTACTGAAGTCGAGTACGTAGCCACTCCCCATGTCGAGGACTTGCTCAACGATGCGGAGATCAGCCGCACTCAGGCGCGATGCACTCATAATTTCCCCACCGAAGCTCGCAGACGACCGGAGAGCAGTTCGGGCAAGAGCGCATCGCGGAGAGCCGAAAGTCGAGCTGACTCTGCACGTAGGCTTTCCGAGCGCTTCAGCATTGCGAGCGCCGACTCTTTCAGTACTGTCGGTGCACTCGTAAAGTCGGGTACTTCAATCGCCAACACGTCGGCGGGCTTGACTCTCTGATGACTACCCGATGTGCCAGTCACGCGCTTGGGCATCTCGCCGCGGAAGAAGGGATCACGAAGGGCCAGCCATATTGCGGCTAGCCGTTGTTCGTCCTCAGAGGTCAATACGAGGAACTCGGTAGACGCCAAGGCCGGGGCCTCCGCATCGGCGGAGGCCCACCATGTCCGGTTGAACCTCGGGTTGAGCCGTGAAAGAAGAATCGCCTGCTTTGGCACTCGGAGCTTGTTGCTCATTATCGACGATGCTGCGACCCTCTCTGGCCTGGCGTCTCGGTCGAACGCAGGAAGGCTGAAATGGTCGACCTGGGTGTTGCCGAGATTCGAGGGATTCAGCGACTCCTTGACTGGGGTCGCGATGTCGCCCAATGGGATCGTTGGTAGTCCTGCTCCAAATTTTTCTGAATGCGTGTCGAGCAAGTCTGAGATCAAGGATGTCGATCGCCGGTTCGACTCGATCTTGTCGTCGAGCGCACCAAGCGTCGCCGCGATCGCGCGCTGCTCCTCCTGGGTAAAGTCAAGTACCTCGAAATCCTTAACGACAGACCAAGATGCGCGCGGCATCCTGGTTCCTTCGGAGGACGAGGTTGCAAGATCCGTAAATTCTTGTGAGCCGGCGACATAGAAGACGAATCGTGGGTCAACCCCGGGCTTCGGTTCAAAAACCCAAAAATCTGTGGAACAAATTCCACGCAAGTTTTGTGACCAACCAACCTTACGAAAATATGGACGTAGCCTGCCGTAAATAGTGTCGCCAGGCAGAAACTCCTGTTTGGTGCTTGACACGGAGGCGGGATCGCCTGGAGTCTCAAATCGCAGGGCATCCGGTTCGAAGTGCTCAAAACCAAGATATGTATTATAGTCGCCGAAATTTCGCGGCTGGACCACTGACCTCCTGATCGTTGCCAACTTTGAGAACTTCATTTTGACAGTCCACCTATTCTGCGCTGAACCTCTTCCTCAAGCTCGCGTCCGCGCTCAAACTCGGCGAACAGCTCGCTCGTCAATCGCTTGATTTTCTCGTCGATCGGCTCGTCGTCGACTTCCGCCTCCTCGCTACCGACATACCGGCCTGGGGTAAGCACGAAGTCGTGTTTCTCGATCTCGTCGATCGTGGCTGACTTCGCGAAACCGGGGACGTCCTCGTAGTTGCCGTCGTGGTTGCGCCACTCGTGGTACGTGTCCGCGATCTGAGCGATGTCACCATCCGACAGCACGCGCAGGCGGCGTGATTCCATGTCCCCGAGTTTCCGGGCGTCGATAAACAGCACCTCGCCGCTACGTGCGCGATGCCCGTTGCCGTCCCGACCTTTGGACACGAACCACAGCGACACCGGGATGCCTGTGTTGAAGAACAACTTGTCGGGCATCGCGACGATGCAGTCGACGAGGCCGGCTTCGACAAGCTTGCGCCGGATCTCGCCTTCACCACCGCTCTTAGAAGAAAGCGACCCGTTAGCCAGAACGAAGCCCGCAGTACCGTTGGGTGCCAGGTGGTAGATGAAGTGCTGAACCCAGGCGAAGTTCGCGTTGCCTTTCGGTGGTGTCCCGTACTTCCAGCGGGGATCGTCGGCGAGCTTCGCGTCCCACCAGTCCGAGACATTGAACGGCGGATTCGCGATCACGTAGTCAGCACGCAGGTCGGGGTGAAGATCCTCGGTGAAGGAGTCTGCCGAGTGCGTGCCCATGTCGGCTTCGATGCCTCGCAGTGCGAGGTTCATCTTCGCGAGTTTCCACGTCGTGTCGGTGAACTCCTGCCCGTACACCGAGATGTCTGTGCGTTTGCCGCCGTGGGCCTTCACGAACTCCGCTGACTGCACGAACATGCCGCCAGAGCCTGCTGCTGGGTCATAGACGCGACCCTTGTATGGCTCCAGCATCTCCACGAGGGTCCGGACGACGGAGCGTGGCGTGTAGAACGCTCCAGCGTCCTTGCCGGTCTCCTTGCCTGCGAACTGGCCGAGGAAGTACTCGTACACACGCCCGAGCACGTCGTCTGCGCCATGATCGTCGGTCTCAGTGAAGCCGATCGACCCGATGAGATCGACCAACTCACCAAGGCGGCGCTTGTCGAGCCCGTCCCGGCCATAGTTGCGAGGGAGCACGCCACGCAGGGAGGGGTTCTCCTTCTCAATAAGGTCCATCGCCTGGTCGATCTGCTGGCCAATCTCCGGCTGCTTCGCCACCGACTGCACGTAGCCCCAACGCGCTAGGGACGGTACCCAGAAGACGTTCTGGCTCGCGTACTCGTCGCGATCCTCCAGGAACGACTCGATCCGCTCGGGCTTGATACCCTCGGCGGCCAGCTCTTCCTTGAGCTGCTCGCGGCGCTCCTCGAACCGGTCGGAGACGTACTTGAGGAACACCAGACCCAGCACGACGTGCTTGTACTCGCTGGGCTCCTGGTTGCCCCTGAGCTTGTCAGCGGCATCCCACAGAGTCTGTTCGAGAGTCCTCAGGGTCTTCGCCTTTACCTTCTGCCGGACCATCCTGAGCGCCGCCTCCACCTTCATCCGCATAAACTACTTCTCACTGCAAAGTACCCCGTTGGTCACAGCGCCGCCAACCTAGACACTCGCGAACCTACTTTTGGGTCCGGTGAACCTAGATCTGAATAGAATCGGTCTCCTCGTCAGAGCAACCGCGGCGCCGCGGCAGCGAGGTTCGAACCTGATGGGTGCGGTGCTCAAATCAACTGCAAAGCGAACCGTTGAACCGTCCTAGGTTTCGTTCCGTTCTACTGGTTGAAAGAGAACTGGATCATGCCCACTGTCTACACCCAGGAGTTCAAGCAACGGGCGTTGCGTTAGAGGGAGGAATCTTTAGCAGACCCAGACCCGCTTCCGCAGCACAGGCGTTGGGATGGCCGCTGTTATCAGCCGCATTGGTGCTGTGATCGCCGCCTTCCTCTTTCCGGTGACGATGGCGGAGCTGGGAACGAATACCACGCTGTTCTTGGCAGCGATCTTCCCGATCTCGGTCTCATTGCCTCAGTGCTGTGGGCACCTGAGACGAAGGGTAAGGACATCGACATCTTCGCGTGAACTCACGTCATTGACCTGATTCAGCGGCGGTGGGCAGACAGCGCAGTCGGCCCGCCACTGATCTCTGTCATGCGCCGATACGGTGCCCGCCGCCTCAGCGTCGGTACGAGATGCTTGCACGCGTTCCGCCCGTGCTGATATGGGTCTCAGCTCCGCGCACCATGTCGGTGTTCTGCGCAGCGACCACGATCCACCCGTCCTCGCGGCGTTCGAGAACGAAGGTGAAGATGCCTTCGCGCTCATCAGCCGGCTCACCGCCAGTCGAGATCTGGCCGCACAGCCGCCACTTGCTGTGCACAGTGGCAGCGCGGTCACCGACCATCCGCACCCGAGGTGTTCCCATCGTGATCGTCGATCCGGGAAAGATCGTCGAGAACCCGTAGGCGTGCGCCTCGCGGATCCGTTCGCGATCATGCCACCACAGCCCGACCACGTTGACGAACTCCGCGTCTTCGGCGAACAGCCCAGCCAGCGCCTCGGCGTCGGCGCTGTTCCAGGCGGCTTCCCAGCGCTGTACGACATCCTCAGGCTGGTGCATCATCGGTCCCTTCATTCTTCGATGCGCCGCTCATCGTTCAACGCGACAGGTCGTCTGTGCGAGACACTTCGCGCTAGAACGCATACGCGGCTTCGCGTTCGGCGCGCATCTGGGAGGCCACACGAGTCTGCTCGGCGGTGTCTTCGACGAGGCGGTCGATGCGCAGGGTGACGTCGCCGCTGATGATCTCACCGCGGTAGACGTCCTTGGCTTCGACGAACACGTAGCTCTGCACTACCTGTGCCTTCATATACGTCAGGATGGGACGCAGCTGGTGTTCTGCTACCAGGAAGTGCTTCGGCGATCCGGCCGTCATGATGATGCCGACCACCTTGTCCTCGAAGGCGCTGATCGGCAGCAGATCGAAGACGTTCTTCAACGCTCCTGGGATAGAGGCTTGGAAGATCGGGCTGCCGATGATGATCGCATCCGCACTCATGAGCGCCTCAGCAACGGTGCGGGTGTCGCCTGTGTATTCGATGTAGTCGCGGCCGTCGGAGAACTGCACGTCGTAGTCGGCGAGGTCGATGAGCTGCGTTTCGATTTCCGGGTCAAGCCGGCCGATCGCGGCCATCGCGTAGTTCATCGCTGTGCGCGTGGTCGCACCGACGGTCGAGCCGGAGAGTCCGACGATCTTCATATCTGGGTGGCCTCCTGTCGTGCGGTGTGCTTCTTGACTGCCGGGATGATTTCGGTGCCGATGACCTCCAGATTCCGCATGACGCGGTCGAAGGGCACGCCACCGAAGTCGATCTGGCCAAGGAAGCGCTGATGTCCGTACGCCTCGTGCTGGTAGAGGATCTTCTCGATGACCTGCTGCGGGCTGCCGATGTTCATGATGCTGCGCGGGTCGGTGCTCTGTGCGAACAGCTGCTTGGCCATCCCACGCCCATTGGTGCGGAACATCCCTTCGTTCACATGCGGGTAGAACTCCTGCAGCGCCTGCTGTGAAGTCTCAGCGACGTAGAAGAACCCGGCGGTGGCCACCGGGAGGGTGGCCGGATCGTAGCCGTTGTGCTCGGCTGCGGCTCGATAGGAGTCGATCGTCTGCTGGAACGCTGCGATCGGCCCGCCGAGGTGGGCCATCACCATCGGGGCGCCGGAAAGGCCGGCCTTGACAGCGCTGGCGGGTGTACCACCGACGGCACGCCAGATCGGCATCGAGCCTGCCTGCGGCCGCGGCAGCACCTCGGCGTCCCTGAGGTCGGCACGGAACTGACCTGACCAGTTGACGACCCGTTCGCGATTGATCCGGCGCAGCAGATCGAATTTCTCTTCGAACAGCTCCTCGTAGTCCTTCAGATCGTAGCCGAGCAGTTCGAACAGGCCCACCCGTGAGGCGCGGCCGGCGACGATCTCAGCGCGGCCTTCAGAGAGCAGGTCGATGGTGGCGAAGTTCTCGTAGACCCTAACCGGGTCCGAGGTGCTGAGGATTGTCGAGGAGCTGGAGACTTTGATCGTCTCGGTCGCCTGCGCGATCGCGCCGAGGATGACGGCGTGGGCCTGTGAGGCGAAGAACTCCTGGTGGCTCTCCCCCAGGCTGAACACATCGAAGCCGGCCTGTTCGGCGGCCTTTGCGTAGGCGACGAACTCACGTACGCGCTCACCGGCGCTGATGCGTCGGCCCTCTGCCCACGGGTTGGGCAGGTGGTCGCCGAGGGAGTACATGCCGAACTGGAGACCTTCGTTCGGGTGGATGTCGTACTCGGCCATCGTGTCTGCAGCACTGGCTGCGTCGTGCATCAAAGTGGTGGCGTTGGTGCTGGTGTCGTCAGTCATTGCGTCTTCTCCGTGGTGCTGTGCGTGGAGCCGGGCGCTGCCGCCTCGGCTGGGTCGAATCCGACCGGAGTCTGTTTGTGCAGGCTGTTGCGGTGAACTTTGCGCATCAGCGCATAGAGCTGTCGTTGTTCATCGGCGTCAAGCACGTCGTCGAACATCGAAGCCTGTAGCGCCACCTGCCCGGGGTAGACGGAGCTCAGCAGCGTCTCGCCTGCCTCTGTCAGGGAGATGTACTTCGTCTTCCACTCCTGGGTGCGTTCGATGAGCCCGGCTTCTTCGAGTCGGCTGAGCATCCGTGAGACACCACCGACGCTGACGGTCAAACCTTTAGCGAGATCGGTCTGCGTCACCGGCTGGTAGGCGCGCACGTGGCTCAACGCCTCGAACTGCGCAATGGTCACTCCGGCCTGTGAGAGGTACTCGTTGGAGATGCAGTTGCTGCGCTGAACGAATCGTGCCATCCGCAGCCAGATCATCAGACCCAGTGGCCGATCCATGCTCGCCTCCTTCGCGCTGATCGTCAGTTTACCTATTAAGTGATACTTGACTTTACATCGCAAGTGACACGAAGGCAAAATGACTGAGCTTGGCCCGCCGCATGGCGAGGATAAGTATTCCGAGCCGATGACGGGGTGCTAGGAGGTCAGTCGCGAGCGCCGCACGTGGCTGCATTCCTCGTAAACGCTTCAGGTAGGACGGGGTGTGTGACTGAGACCGTATAAGCTGCTTCGTGAATGCATCAGCAGTCGGATCTTCCAGCTGCATGACACGGAGGTGAAGTTTGGCCCGCATTGTGTGGACCGAGGCGGAGATGATCTTGGCTGCTGATTTGGCTGACGATCGAGGTTGGACTGCTGCGAACGAGAGAAGCCCGGGCATCGGAGACCTCTCACGGCTGCTTCAAGGGCCGGCCTTCCACCCGGCCATCGATCGCGATCCGAACTTTCGCTCTCCAGCGAGCGTCGTAATGAAGATCAGCAATCTGATCGGCAGCCATCCGTCGGCGCACGGTAAGGGGCTGCGAACGTCGGCGGCAGAGGTTCCCATTGTCGAGGCGTTCATTCGTCACCGCGAAACGATGAAACGCACCGCGGAATCGATTCGCGAACTCGCTCGGCGCGAAGAGCCAGCAAGCGAGCACTGGAAAACTGTGCTCGCTGACGCATTCGACGGGCCTCATCACGCAGAAGCGTTAGCCGCGCAGCAAGGCGGCCTACGTGCTCTGGCCTCCTTTGAAAGGGAACAGAGGCAAGATCTGCGCGAAGCGAAGATTCAGGAGCTTCCGGCAGCCCAGAACCCGCTGATGTGCGAAGTATGCGCATCTCACCTGTGGGATCCGCGAAATGCCGGAAGCATGAGGCACGTAGAGTTCCATCACGTCATTCCACGGCGTAAATTCCATCTCTTTCGCACCGAACTCAGCGAACTCGTTCCTCTGTGCGCAAGGTGTCACCCCGCGATACACAGCAGTGGCTGGATATCACCTGCGGACATGCGGAAGCTGCAGGCGAGGTCTCGCCGAACCGGGAGGGCCTGAGAGCCTGATCCCGGTCCCCAGAACATGGATGAGTCTACTTCTGCCTCTGGTATCGCCCGTGGAACAGCCAGTACAATCCGAGGGCCACGACCATGAGTGCTGCAGCGACGAGGTAGACTCCGCGCAGCCCGATGGCCGGGGTGAGCGCTCCGAGCACGACCGGCCCCAGCCCGGTGCCGACGTCGAGGAAGATGAAGAACGTCGAGACCGCCAGCGCTGCCCGGGCAGGCCCGGCCAGGGTGACGGCGATGGCCTGGATACTGGGAAAGAGCGAACCGAAGCCCAGCCCGGCCGGGATCGCAGCGGAGATGACGACCCAGCCGGCCGGAGCCAGACCGATGACGACGAGGCTGAGGGTGAAGCTGACGATGAGCGGGTAGACGACGACATTGTCGCCGTAGGCGTCCTGCAGCCGTCCGACGAACAGCCGGCCGAGCAGCATCGCGACCGAGAACACCATGAAGAACACGCTGGCCGCCGAACCGAAGTCCTCTTCGTTCGCGAAGGTCTGGAGGAAGGCCAGCACAACTGAATACGACAGCCCGGCCAGCAGCATGACGGTTGCAATTCGCACACTGCGGTAGTCGATGATCGTACCCAGGCTCAGCCGCCACTTCAGCGCCCGCTCCTCCGGCGTCACCGCCCGCTCAGCTGGGCGCAGCAGCAGGCTGAAGACCACGCCGACGACAGAGAACCCGGCACACATGATGAACACGGCCGTGTACCCGTATGCCCCCGACAGCCACACGGCAAGGAACGGCCCCAGACCGGCTGACAGAGTCGTCGAGGTGCCGAAATAACCCGTCCCCTCAGACCGCCGCGACTGCGGAATGAGCGATTGGGCGACCGCCGTGATGGTGTTCGACCCCCAGCCGAAAGCCGCCCCATGGATGAGCCGGATGACGATGACCACCCAGATCTGATCGGCGAATACGTACGCCACAGCGGACATCACGAATAACACGAGCGCGGCGATCGTCGAGGTCCTCCGGCCGATGAAGTCGAGGTACTTCCCGGCGATGATGCGCGCTACGGTCGCACCGATGATGAAGGCGCTGGCCGTCAGTCCGGCGACCGAGGAGCCGGCCCCGAATTCGGTGGCGGCGTAACCGGCCATCGAGGTGATGAGCACGTAGAAGGAGAGCGAGAGGACGAAGTTGATCCCGAAGGCCAGCAGGAACTGACCGGTCCACAGCGGCTGCGGTGCGGCGGCACTCCCCCCAGCGCCAGGGTGCGCTGTCATGGACGCACTCCCCCCGCCTCGGGCGCGGCGAACCGTCCGTGGACCAGCCAGTAGAGCACTCCGCTGACGCCCACCAGCAGTGCCGCGACAGCGTACATCGTAGTGAACGAGGTCGCTGCGATGAGCGCACCGAGAGCGACCGGTCCCAGCCCGAAGCCGATGTCGATCATGAAGAAGTACGTCGAGGTCGCCACACCCACGCGGGTGGGCCCGGCGCGGCGGATGGTGATCGCCTGGGTTGAGGACATGAGCGTGCCGAAGCCCACCCCGCCGAGCACGCCGGCGAGGATGATCGTCCACATCTGGGGGACGACGGCGATGAGCACCATCGCGGTGAAGAACGAGGCGTACAGCGGGTAGACGACGATGTTGTCACCGTAGCTGTCCTGGATGCGGCCGAGGGTGAGCCGGGCGATGAGTGAGGAGCCGGCGAAGGCGAGGAAGAACGCAGGTGCGGCATCGGCGATGCCGATGCTCGTTGTGTAGGTGGTCAGGAAGGTCATGACCGAGGAGTAGGCGACACCGGCGGTGAGCACTGCCGAGCCGATGAGCAGGCCCGAGCGGTCGAACAGGCGCACCGGGTGGAAGCTGCGCCAGCTCAGCAGCTCGCGCTCATGGGCGGCGCGTTCGGGTACGCGCAGGAACAGGATCGCCACCAACCCGAGCACCGTGAAGGCTAAAGAGGTGATGAACAGCCAGTGATAGCCGTAGTCGCGTACGACGATGATCGCGATGAGCGGGCCAAGCGCTGCCGCCAAGGTCGTCGAGGTGCCGAAGTAGCCGGTGCCCTCTGCACGGCGAGACGGCGGGATAATGTCCTGGACAGCAGCCATGATGGCGGTGTGCCCGGCACCGAACACCGCGCCGTGGATGAACCGGACCGCCAGCAGCAACGGCAGCGAGTCAGCCGGCAGATACAGGGCACCGGCAACAGCAGAGAGGGTGAAGGCGGTGATGAGCACCCGGTAACGACCGAGGGTGTCGAGCATGGTGCCGACGAACATGCGGGCGGCGACCGCGCCGAGGACGAACGAGCTGGAGGCCAGACCGGCGGCGGAGTCGGAGGCGGCGAAGCGGATGACGGCGTAGCCGGCCATCGTGGTGATGAGCAGATAGAAGACGAAGGAGAGGAACACGGCGGCGATGATCGCGACGGTGAAGTCCTTCGACCAGAGCCTCGGCTCTGCCACGCGCCTCCCTCCCTTCCATCACTGCTGTCTCATCTGCCGCCTGTGCTCGCACTCCTGCTCGGCGACCTACTCACTGTAGAGCACCTCGGGCAGCCAGGTGACGATCTGCGGGAACACCGAGAACAGCACGATCGCCAGACTGAGCACCACGATGTACGGAAGTGAGCCGCGCAGGATCTCCGTCAGCCGGATGTGCGGGGCGATGCCCTTGAGAACGAACAGGTTGAGGCCGACAGGCGGTGTGATGAGGCCCATCTCCATGTTGATCGTCATGATGATGCCGAACCAGATCGGATCGAACCCGAGTTCCAGGATGAGCGGCAGCAGGATCGGGGTGACCATCACGATGATCGACACCGGCGGCAGGAACAGGCCCATGACGAGCAGCACGATGTTGATGAGGACGAGCACCAGCCAGCGGTTGAGCTCGAGTTCGGTGATCGTCGAAGCGAGTTCCTGCGGCACCTCCAGGTAGCTGAGCACTGTGGCGATGACGGCGGAGAATGCGGTGATCATGAGGATCATCGACGACTGCGAGACCGAGGAGCGCAGCACGCCCAGCAGCTTGGCGCCGTTGTGCTCGCGGTAGGCGAAGATGACGAGCGCTGCGACGAGCAGCACGCCGATCGCTGCCGCTTCGCTCGGGGTGGCGATTCCGCGGTAGAGGACGATGAGCACGGCGGCGACGAGTGCGATGAACGGCAGCACCTTGAACAGCGCGGTGAACCGGTCGCCCCACGTCCAGGTCTCAGGCCCCGTGCCCGAGGCGCCGATGAGGCGGGTGCCGCCCGGCGCCTCGGGCGCGGTGCTGAGTCTGCGCTGCTCGCGGGAGACGGCGATGTAGATCCAGATGCAGAACATCACCATGATGACGATGCCGGGGATGATGCCGGCGGCGAACAGCTGGCCGATTGACTGCTCGGAGGCGATGCCGTAGAGGATGAGGGTGACGCTGGGCGGGATGAGGATGCCGAGGGTGCCGCCGGCGGCGACAGCTCCGGTGGCGATGCGCCCGGAGTAGCCGCGGGCCTGCATCTCCGGAACTGCGACCCGGCCGATCGCTGCGGCGGTCGCCGGTGAGGAGCCGGTCATCGCAGCGAACACGGTCGAGGCCACGACCGAGCTCATCGCCAGTCCGCCGCGGATCCGGGACAGCCATGCCTCGCCGGCGATGAACAGCTGGCGGGAGGCTGCGGAGCCGCCGAATAGGTTGCCCATGAGCACGAACAGCGGGATGGCGAGCAGCCCGAAGTCGTTGAGCGAGTCGAAGGTGAGCTTGCCGAACAGTTCGGTGTGCTCGGGGCCTAAGAAGATGAGGATGCCAGCGAGTGCAGTGATGGCGAGCGCGAAGGCGATCGGCATGCCGGAGGCGAAGAGGACGAGCGAGATGAGGATGATGAAGCCACCCTGAAGCAGCGGGCTCATGGGCGCTCCTCCCCGCGTTCGATGCGATGCTCTGGTGGGGCGGCGGTCTGCGGCTCAGTGGTCGGCTGCTCAGTGCGCGACTGCTCGGCGGCGTGCGCGTCGATCTCCGCCTGGATCTCCGCGGCCTCGCCGGTGGCGCCGAGCAGAGTGACCTGGGCGGGGTCGAGACGGCCGGTAAGAGCGAGGACGGCTTCGATGAGTTCGGCGACATACTGGAAGAACACGAGCGCCATGCCCAGTGGCAGGAACGCATACGGCACCCATAGCGGCGGCCCCCAGGCGCTGGCCGAACGGGTGTCGAGAGCGTAGGCCTGCTGCCACATCGTCCAGCCGGTCCAGGCGACGACGCCGACGACCCCGAGCACCAGCGCTGTGGTAACGGTGCGCAAGATGAGCCGGCCCCGCAGCGGCAGCGCCTCAGGCAGCAGGTCGACGCCGACGTGGGCGTTGTGGCGGACGCCGTAGGCCGCACCGAGGAAGGCGACGCAGATGAGCAGGTAGATGGTGGTCTCGGTCTGCCACGTGGTCGGCGCCTTGAGGACATAGCGGACGAACACACCCCAGCCGGTCACGAGTGTGGCGACGATGAGCGCGGCGCCGGCGACGAGGCCGGCGATCTCTGAGAGGGTGTCGGCGATGCGGCAGATGAGCGGCTTGCCAGCGGTTGCAGCACTGACGTCAAGTGAAGGGCTGTGGCTCATTGTCCGTGTCCGTTCTCCTGGGCGAGGTCCATGAGTTCGGCGCCTCCGGGAACATCGTTGCGATAGGCCTCCCACTGCTTGCGGGCCAACGGCAGCCATGTGTCGAAGGCGGCGTCATCCATCTGCACGACCTCGACGCCTGCATCCTGGAAGATCTTCTCGACGCGTGCATCATCGGCAGCAGAGTCGCTGTAGGCGCGCTCCTGCAGGTCGGCGGCGACCTGCCGGACTGCTTCCTGCTGTTCGGTGCAGAGCTGTTCGAAGGCACCCTTGGTGAGGGTGAGCGGTTCGTACATGAACCAGAACGTGTTCTCCGTCGGGGACACGTAGGAGGTGACGAGCTCTTCGAGCCGGTAGGAGGCGAAGGAGCTGGCTGATGTCACTGCGGCATCGAGCACTCCGGTCTGCATGGCGGAGTAGATCTCGGAGCTCGGCAGGCTGGTGATGCCTGCTCCAGCATCCTGAAGCATGTACTCGACGTAGTTGCCTGCTGCACGCATCGTCGCGCCCGGCGGCACATCGTCAGGGGTGAGGATCGGGTCGGACTTCGAGCCGATGCCGCCGGCGTTCCAGACGTGGACGAGGCGGACGAGCTCATGGTCGAGGTAGCGCCGGTTTCGCTTCCATGACATGCTCGGGTCGCTTTCTGTACGTGAGTGTCATCTCGCACGAATAGGCAAAGGGGCCGAAGTGATCACCGACGCGATGGAACCGACGATCGTCTATCCCGCACGCCGTGTCCGGACGATGGATCCTGCGGCGCCGACGGCAGAGGCCGTCGCGATCCGCGGCGACCGGTTCCGCGCCGTCGGCAGCGTCGAGGAGCTCCTGCAGTATCCCCATGCCGTCCTCGATGAGCGCTATGCCGATGCCGTGCTGCTGCCGGGCTTCGTCGAGGCGCACAGCCATGCCGGCACCGGCAATGTTTGGAAGGGAACGTATGTCGGCTATGTCGACCGCGTCGACCCGCACGGCACCCACTGGCCCGGCTGCACCTCGATCGAGGATGTCATCTCCCGGCTCGCCGCGGCCGACGCCGCGCTGGAGGATGCAGAGGCGCCGCTCATCGCCTGGGGTCTCGACCCCATCTACTTCCAGCATGAGAAGCTCGTCCGCGCGCACCTCGACCGGGTCTCCCTCACCCGGCCGATCGCCGTCAACCACGCCAGCGGCCACGCGCTGACCGTCAACTCCACGGCCCTGCAGCGCTGCGGTGTCGACGAGGACGTGCGCACCGAGGGCGTGTCCCGCGATGCCGCCGGTGAGCTCACCGGCGAGCTGCACGAGTTCGCGGCCATGGGGCTCGTCAACGCTGTCGCCGGCGGCAACGACCTGCTGAGCATCGATGCCGACGCGCTGCGGAACTTCGGCCAGGACGGCGTCAACACCGGCACCACCACGCTCACCGATCTGGGCTCCCGGCTGCTCATGGACGATGCGGGCACGCAGCTGTACCAGCAGACGGTCACCGGGGACTTCCCGGCCCGGCTGGAGGTCTTCCACTTCGGCGCCGGTGTGGGCGCGGTGTCGCAGACCCTGGCTGCGGATGCACAGCGGCTGCAGGAGCTCAAGGCCTCCTCGACACCGCTGCTGGGATTCGGCAGCGTCAAGCTCATGCTCGACGGCACCCTGCAGGGATTCACCGCCCGCGTGCGCCAGCCCGGCTACTACGGCGATGAGCCCAATGGGATCTGGAATGTCAGCCCCGAAGAGTTCCACCGGGCGTTCGAGGCCTTCCACACCGCCGGGCTGCTCATCCACGTCCACTGCAACGGCGATCAGGCCACCGAGCTGTTCCTCAACACCCTGGAGCGGGTGCTCATCGACCATCCGCGCCCGGACCACCGGCACACGTGCACGCACTCGCAGATGTCGACACCGGCCCAGTACCGGCGGATGAAGGCGCTTGGGGCGTGTGCGAACATCTTCGCCAACCACATCCACCAGTGGGGCGATCAGCACCTCGACCTGACAATGGGCCCGGACCGAGCACGCCGGAACAATGCGGCGGCAACGGCGCAGCGCCTCGGCGTTCCCTCCAGCCTGCACTCTGATTCCCCGGTCACGCCGCTGGGCCCGCTCAGGACCGTCATGCATGCGGTCACCCGCCGGACGCTGTCGGGGCGGGTGATGGGCGAGCATGAGCGCATCGATGCTGCGGCTGCGCTGGCGGCGGTGACGATCGGCAGCGCCTATATGCTCAAGCGCGATGCCGAGATCGGTTCGATCGAGCCGGGCAAGTTCGCTGATCTGGCGGTGCTCGCCGAGGATCCGCTGGCCGTCGAGCCGGCGCAGATCGGCGCGATCCGCGTGCACGGCACGGTGGTGGGCGGCCGGCACTTCGCCAGCAATGTGAAGGCCGGCACGTGAGCATCCCGCTCACCCTCATCGGCGGATATCTGGGCACCGGGAAGACGACGCTCGTCAACCGGCTGCTGCGGTCCCCGCATGCCGATGCGGTGGCCGTGGTCGTCAATGACTTCGGCGATATCAGCATCGACGCCGATCTCATCGCTGCGGCCGGGGCGGACACCCTGGAGCTGAGCAATGGCTGCATCTGCTGCCAGATCACCGACGATGTGCAGCAGACCATGGCGGCGCTGGCAGCACGCGCCGATATCCGGCATGTCATCTGCGAGATCAGCGGGGTCGGGGATCCGGGTCAGCTGGGTGCGTGGCGCACCTATCCCGGGTTCTGCAGCGGCCCGGTCATCGTCTGCCTCGATGCGCTTGTGACAGTGCAGCGGCTGCGCGATGAGTTCATCGCCGATGTCATCACACAGCAGATCGCGGCCGCCGATGTTCTGCTCATCACGAAGACCGGCCTGGCCTCGCCGCCTCAGGTCGAGGCGACCCGCGGCGCTGCCGCGGCGATCAGCCCGCACGCCCAGATCCTCACTGATGAGGATGCGAGCGGCTGGGTTGATGCGCTGCTGCAGGCACCGGAGTTCCTGACCGCCGCCGGTGCCGAGGCCGCTCGTGAGCGCACGGCTGGAAGGCGGCTGGCGCCTCGGGACCGGCACGCACAGGTGCACGAGACGACGACGGTGAGGCTGGCAGGCGCCGTCGAACTCGACCGGCTTGCGCAGGCGCTCAGCGCCTCGGGGCTCGTGCGTGCCAAGGGATTCACCCGGGATGCCGCCGGGCAGTGGCATGAGGTGCAGCTGGCCGGCGGGCGGGTGCGCCTCTCCCCTGCCGTGCGCGGCGACGCTGCGCCGGCACAGATCGTTCTCATCGCCTCCGGCCCGGGTGCCGCTGAGGCTCTGACACACACTGCTGACCGGCTGCAGGCGCTGCCGGAGCCAGCGGCGAACTCCGCCATCTAAGGAAGGAACACATATGGACATGCGCTTCCGAACTCCGTCGAGCGCAGGAGGGTGGGTGAGCCTCGGCATCGTCGCCGTCGTCATCGTCCTCGGCATCTGGCCGGTCGTCGTGCTCTTCGACAGGAACGTGCTCGTGCTCGGCATGCCGCTGCTCATGGTCTGGTCGATCGCGATCCTCTTCATCACCACCATTGCGATGGTCATCATCAACCGGATCACCGGCGATCTGGGCGATGTCGACCCGCTCGGTCCGGACGGCACGAGCGTTGATGCCGGGCAGCCGGGAGGTGAGGGACGATGACGCAGTACATCCCGTTCATCATCACCGCCGCCTATCTCGTCATCGCCGTCGTCATCGGCGCAGGCGCCGGGCGCGGACACAATATGCGCACTGTCGAAGGGTGGGGCGTGGGCAGCCGCAGCATGGGCCCGTTCGTCATCTACCTCCTCGTCGCTGCCGGCGGCGTGAGCGCCTACACCTTCATGGGCTCACCCGGCTGGGCACACGACAAGGGCGTGCCGGCCCTCTACGTCGTCGTGTACCTGGCGTTCATGTCGTTCGTCGCCTGGCACATCGGCCCGAAGGTGTGGAACTTCGGCCGCCGCTTCGGGCATGCCACCCAGTCGACGACGATCACCGACCGGTACGAGTCGCCGCTGCTCGGCGGTCTGACGGCGGTCGTCGTGTCGATCGGCGGCATCGCCTATGCCGTGCTGCAGACGATCGGCTCGGCCTACATCCTCAATGTCATGAGCTTCGGGCTCATCCCGACGTGGCTGGGCGTCATCCTCACCCTAGCGGTCATCTCGATCTACCTGTTCCGCAGCGGTCTGCGCGCGATCGGCTTCACGAATGCCTTCCAGGGCGCGCTCATGTTCATCGTGTCGTTCATGGTGGGGCTGTGGGCGGTCAACTGGTTCACCGGCGGCTTCGATGCGACGCCGATCTTCGAGCGGCTGCAGCAGGACGCACCTGAGTTCCTCACCCTGCCCGGTGCGCTCGGCGATATGTCGTACGCGTTCTGGACGACGTCGATCCTCATCTCCTTCTTCTCGATCTGGCAGAGCCACTGGATCTCGTGGATGGGTGCGAAGTCCGCGCGCAGCCTCAAGGTCGCCACGACGTACCTGCCGCTGTACTACCTGGTGCTCATTCCGATGATCATCGTCGGCTTCATCGGCATCTTCGAGTACCCGGACATCGCCGCCTCCGACAAGGTTGCAATCCAGCTGGCTGTCGACAATATGCCGGTCATCGTCGCCGGTCTGCTGGGTGCGGGAACGCTAGCGGCCTCGATGTCGTCGAGTGAGCCGAACATCCACGCCACCGCGCTGACCTACAGCAAGGACGTGCTGCAGCCGCTGTTCAAGCTGTCGAATGAGCGGACCGGCCGGATGACCCGGTGGCTCATCTTCCCGCTCATGGCGCTCATCATCGCCCCGATCTCGATCATGGAGCCGGCGAGCCTCGTCTACATCCTGCTCATCGGCTACGGGTTCACCGGACAGGCGTTCCCGATCATGATCGGCATCTTCTACTGGCCGCGGGCGACGAAGGTCGGTGCGCTCGTCGGGCTCACCGCCGGGTCGATCGTGACGATCCTGTTCTCCTTCGTGTTCGTGCACCCGCTCGGCATCCATGCCGGCATCTGGGGCTTCGCCGTCAACATCCCGTGCTTCGTCATCATCTCGCTGCTGACGAAGCCGGCCTCGGACGAGACCCTCGCCCGCTACTTCACCAAGTCGAAGAAGGCGGCTCCGGCCGCTGACTGAGGTGATGTGAGCGGCTGCTGAGACGGCCTGACAGCCGGCCCGGTGACTGCACCGGGCCGGCTGTCATTGTGCGGGCTGGCGTGGAGGAGCGAGCGGGCCGGCGGGGTGGGTCAGCGCGCGTCGGTTCTGAGCTCGGCGGCGGTGAGGAAGTCGAAGTCGCAGCCGGCATCGGGCTGGAGCACATGTTCGCGGTGCAGGCGGGCGTATCCGCGCTCGGCCGTCATCGGCTGCATGATCGGTTCGCGCGCGGCGAACCCCGCGGCGGGCACGCAGTGGTCGATCGTCCCGGCATCGGCGTCGATCTCGACGATGTCTCCTGTGCGCAGCTTGGCCAGCGGGCCGCCGACCGCGGATTCGGGCGTGACATGCAGGATGACGGAGCCGGTGGAGGTGCCGCTCATGCGGGCATCGGAGATCCGGGTCATGTCCTCCACACCCTGCTCCATGAGCTTCCGGGGTATCGGCAGGTGCCCGACCTCCGGCATCCCAGGCGCGCCGATGACGCCGAGGCCGCGGAGGACGAGGATCGTCTCCGGGGTGACGTCGAGATCGGGATCGTCGATGCGGGCGTAGAGATCGTCGAGGCCGTCGAAGACGACCACAGGGGCGCGCCTGACCGCTGGTGCACCGGCGGCGAGCTTCATGACGCAGCCGCCCGGGGCGAGGCTGCCGCGCATCATCCGCAGTGCGCCGCGCTCGGCGATCGGGTTTTGAGTGTCCCGCAGCGCCGGATGTGCTGCGGCCGGGGCGCGTTCGGCCAGCACCTCTGACCAGCGTCGGCCGTCCCCGGCGAGCGCGTCGGTGTCGATGCGATCGCTGAGCCGGCGCATCACCTCGGGAATGCCGCCGGCGGCGTCCAGGTCGTCGAGCAAGAAGCTGCCTGCTGGTCGCACATCTGCCAGCACCGGGGTGGTGCGCGACCACTGTTCGAAGCGTTCGATGCCGATGCGCAGCCCGGCGCGGCCGGCGATCGCCTCCAGGTGGATGAGCGCATTCGTCGAGCCGCCGAGCGCCGTGATGACGCGGAAGGCGTTCTCCAGGGAGGCCATCGTCACGAGCTCGCTCGGTCGCGGCCAGGGATTGTCTGCTGCGGTGAGGACCGCGCCGGTGAGCCGAGCGATCTCGCGCCGGGCGCTGCTGGCGGCAGCCGGCAGGGTGGAGCCGGGCGGAGCGAAGCCCAACACCTCGGCGATGGCCGCCATCGTCGTGGCGGTGCCCATGACATTGCAGGTGCCCACGCCGATGTTCGTGCGGCCTTCGAAGGCGAACCACTCCTCGTCGTCGAGCTGGCCGAGGCGCCGCTTCTCGCAGACCGGCCAGACATCGCCGACGGTGAAGGCGTCATTGTCCTGGAAGCAGGACACCGGGCGCGGGCCGGCGGCCAGCACCAGCGCGGGGATGTCTGCGCTGATGGCGCCCATGAGCTGGGCCGGGATCGTCTTGTCGCAGCCGCCGAGCAGGATGACCCCGTCGATCGGTGAGGCGAGGATCATCTCCTCGACGTCCATGGACATGAGGTTGCGCAGGTACAGACTCGTAGGCCGAGTGTAGGGTTCGGAGATCGAGATGGTCGGGAACTCCAGCGGCAGGCCACCGGCCTCGCGCACCCCTGCCTTCACCTCGGCGGCCAGGTCTCCGAGCCCTGCATTGCACGGGTTGAGCTCGCTGGCGCTGCTGGCGATGCCGATGACCGGTGAGCGTCGCACGTCCTCGGCGCTGAAGCCGCCGCCGCGCAGGAAGGCGCGGTGCAGCAGCCCGTCCTGGCCTGGATCTGCGAACAGGCGACCACCGTCGCGTGAGATGCTGCGCTGAGACATGGGGACTCCTCCTTGAGCTTCTGTTGTCGTGGCCGTCAGCGACGGAGCAGCTGTTCGGCGATGCGCTCACCGGTGATGGGGCCGAAGACGATGCCCCACATGCCGTGGCCGGTGGCGGCGGTGATGCGCTGGGCGACGCGGCGCATGACGGGCCGGCCGTCGGTGCTGACCGGTCGCGGGCCCACCCAGTGGTCGCGGGTGTCTGACAGTTCGATCCCATCGAGCAGCGGCGCGATCTGGGAGACGATCGCCTCGATGCGCCCGTGCCGCGGCGGTGCGTCCGGGTGGGCGAACTCCATGGTGCCGGCGACCCGGATGGCACCCTGATACGGGGTGAGTACGACGCGCTGTGCCGGCAGGTAGACCGGCCCTTCGGGCAAGTGCCCGCGATCAGCATCGACGGTGAAGGAGTAGCCGCGGCCGGCGGCCTGCCCGGTCATGGCGCTGCGGCCGGCGACAGCGCGCAGCACATCATCGGACCAGGCACCAGCGGCGACCACGAGCTCATCGGCGGTGTGGGCGGCTCCGGACTGGTCAACGACGCTGACGGATTCGGAACCGGCATGCCCGGCCACCACCTCGGCGCCGGTGATGATCTGCACGCCGGCCCGTTCGGCCAGCGCGGCCAGCGACCGGCAGTACTCCCCCGGGTCGATGTACGCCTGGCCGGTGACCCGGAGAGCCGCGGTGACGCGGTCGGTGAAGTACGGCACGGTGCGCGGGTCGAGGCGGCAGCTGCCGACCTCGACGCCGAGGTCGGAGATCTTCGCCAGCTCGCCGGCGAAGCTGACGATCGTGTCATTGTCCTCAGCGCCGATGGTGTAGTCGGCACGATTCACGGGGCTCGTGACCCCGGCCTCGGCGAGGCGGTCGAAGGCCGGCAGCGCCTCGCGGGCCAGCGGGGCGTTGGCGCGCAGAGCTGCCTGGTAGCGGCCTTCGGTCATCTGGGAGGCGAACTTCGCTAAGAACACCGTCAGCGCTGGGGTGATGCGGGAGAAGGTGAGCGGGGCATGCGGCTTCGTCACCGCGTCGATGCCGTGCTTCCAGCCGCCGGGCACGGCCAGCGGTGTCGCGAGCCCCGGACACACCCAGCCGGCATTGCCCCAGCTGGCTCCGACAGCAGTGTGGCTGCGTTCGAGGACGGTGACCTCGGCTCCGCGCTGGGCGAGCTGGTAGGCCGTGGCCAGTCCGATGATTCCTGCTCCGACGATCAGCACCCGTGTCATGGGGCCAGTGTGTCATGTGTGCGGCGGCCGAGGCAGGGCGTATTGATGTGAGAGACGGGGCTCAGGCCAGCGCGCGGCGAGCGCCTACTCGGGGGCGAGAAGACGGACGAGCAGCGGAAGCGCCGATGAGGACACCGGCCCGATTCTGCCGGAGCTCAAGTCCGGGTCTGCTGCACGTGCCGTCTCGCAGGCACTGTCGACGTTTTCGAAAGGGAAGCTGGTCGCCAGGGCCTTCTTCTGTGCCAATCCATGCTTAGCCATGAGCTCATCGAGCTGCTTGGCAGAGAGCTTGGGGCGCTTGTTCTCGACGTGCCAGTAGAGCCAGATCTCAAACTTCACATTCGACACCAGAATCATGATGCCTTCATCGTCTGCCAGCTTGATTGCCTGCGGAAGGCTCGCGTGCTCATCCACGTCGACAAGGCAGACGCTGGAGTCGAAACCCTTTTGCTTCGCCGCTTCCTTCTCGCGGATCTCAATGCACTTCTGCACCACCCGCAGCGGATCTTTGCCGACGCCGACGGTTCGCACTGACGCCGTCACGTTCCTGTTGCGCAGATGGCTGTTGAGGCGTTCCACGTACTGCGGCCCTGTCGCTCTGCCCTCCGTGACGACGAGGATCCTCCGCGCTTCCTGCCGTCGGGGTCGGCGCGACTTCGTACGCTTGTGGTGGCGAGCCACGTCAGGACTCTCCAGCTGTCACGAGGGCCGCGAAGGAACTGGGAGACAGACGCGGGATGCCGCCGTATCTGCCGGTGAGGTAGCGTCGCGCGACATTCGCATCTGGGTGCTTGGGGAAGTGCGCCAGGCACGTCAGCTCAGTCACGCCCTCATCCGTCTTATCCGTCAGCCACACCTGCTCAGGTTCGAGGCTCAGATCGCTGAGCGAGGAGAGAATGTACGACTCGTGGCTGGTGAAGATGAGCTGGGCATGATGGACATTGACCTCAGGGTCGGCGAAGACACCCAGCATCACCTCGAGGAGATGCGGGTGGAGGCTGGCGTCGATCTCGTCGACCACCAGCAGCCCACCGCGGCGCAGGACCTCCAGCGCAGGCACAGCGATCGCCAACCAGGCTATGGTTCCGTCGCTCTCATCGTGGATGGTGAAGCGCGGACTCTCGGGCTCAGCTCCGCGGTGGCTGAACACGAGCCGCCGCACGACCTGCGCCAGGTTCTCCTCGTCAAGATCCAGCTCTCCGTCTTCGACTGCTTCCTCAGTTTCATCGCCGCGGATGTCTGACATGAAGCGCATCACGGCCCTGCGGACGTGCTCAGGAAGATCCGCCTCCTCGATCTCGACGTTGGTGACACCGATATCGGCTGCCTGCAGCAGCAGGAGCAGGTCTGCGAAGCTGATCGCGCCGTCAGCAAGCGCATCGGCGATGTCGATGAGCCGGGCTTCACGGTGGGAGTCCTTCACCGAGACCGCATCAAAGCTCGACACAAGGGCTTCGGCAATGCCATGCAGGGGAGATTCGGGAAGGAGCCGTGCGCGGCTGATGGCGAGTTCCCGCGGGGTGACGGCCACCTGGCCTCGCGACCCGGCGCCAGCTGCCAGCGCGCGTCCTTCGCGTCGGCGATCCAGGAGTGTGCGCCAGCGGGTTCGCGGCACATCCCGCAGCCACTCAGCGCGAATGCCGTCGGCATCGACTTCGAAACCGTAGACGTGGCGACGGCCGTCATAGACGAAGTGCATCTCATACAGACTGGACGCGGCCCGCGAATGAGAATCAAGCCGGAAGGGCTTGCGACGCATATGCTTCGACGCCTGCCAGGTCGTCGCTGATTCAGCAATGGCACTGAAGAAATAGATGACGGCGTCGAGGAGCGCGGACTTTCCGGTTGCGTTTCCGCCGAAGACACCGGCCATCGTGTAGGTCGCATCTTCCCAGCTGCCGCTTTTCGGCGAGAGGGTTCTGAGCGCAGGCTTCGTGAAGTCGAGAGTGACCTCGTCACGGATGCTGCCGTGATTGCGTACGGTGAAGCTGAGGGAGAGCATATCTGGACAGTAGCACACCCAGATATGCAGATTTTACGTTTCTCGTGAAATCTGGACCTCTCAGGCAAGCGCGCGGCGCAGATCGACGGCGAGGTCGTGGACCTGTTCGGTGACGGCGGCGCTGGCGCCGTATTCGGGTGCGCAGTCGAGCAGCAGGACGACGAGCTGATCGGCGAGCACCCGGTCCCCCAGATCGGGCACGGCGGACACAGCACCGGCACGGCGCCCGCGGAGGCTGAGGTCGGCCAGCTGCGCAAGCGCGGCACGGATGTGCTGGCGGCGGGTACGGCCGTCGGCGAGCACGGCATCGAGGCTGTGGCCGGGATGGGGTGAGGAGGCCAGGGATGTG